>OMUX01000373.1 GCA_900314345.1 uncultured Erysipelotrichaceae bacterium
GCAGGTCACCACTCACAGACCCGCATTCGATTATCACAAAATTTTGAGGAGACCCTTTCTTTTTAACTTCCTCAGATCCATCTCGTTCATCCACTTACCTCATCCGGTACTCTTTCACACCGTACCGCACATCTTGTATAGCCATAGGTATTGCAGGTAAAGATCGTTAAGTCCCAGCCTGTGCTGTTGTCCACCATCCGTTCCACTTCCCCTGGCTCCAGGGTTTCAATATTCGTCGTCACATAGTGATAGATCTTTCCGTCTACGGTAGTGAAGAAGACATCTTCTCCTAAACCCATCCACCGTACCGGTCCAAGATGCCCGGTATTGTTATGGCTGCAGATCACCATGTCATCAGTCAGATAACTGCCTGCATACCTGCAGGGAGCGATCTTCAGTCTTGTCATATCCCATGTATCCATGACCGGAAGCTCTATTTCCAGGGAAGGAATGGAGATGGTACCGATATAGAGATACCCGTCAATCTCTTCCTTGGCTTCCGTGGGTGCTTCCAGTGTCTGTACAGGATCAGAAGATGGATTGCTCTTCATGACAGAAAGCACTGTATTGCTTGCCTTGACTGCCTGTGCATTGTCCCATGCATTGTATGCAATGATGCATACTGCAGAAACAAGACATACAATCCCGGAAACAATCAAAGCCTTTGCAGTATTACGCTTCATGGCCTTCACCTTTCCGGTACCAGTAAATACCAAGGATCAGCAATACTGCACCGGCACAGCCAAGCAACGGCACCGGCCACCAGAGCTGTCCGGTATAGGGAAGTTCATTCTCTTTGCCAGGCACCGGTGTTACTCCAGGCGTTGCTGTGGGAATCCCCGGTGTAGGTGAAGTACCAGGCGGGTTTGTAGGAACCGGAGGTTCCTCCTTCTTCCCGGGTTTTGGTCTTGCTACAGCATTCAGTTTTCCCTCAAAGGGAATGCTGATGAAGAAGGGCAAGAACCTGCAGCCTTCATCACTTTCACTCGCCTGGCATACCAGGTAGATGCCTTGTTCCAGATCATCAAAGAACACACTGCCGTTGTCTGCCGTCTGTACAGCCAATGGTTCTATACCATTCAGATCCAGGGATCCTGCAGTCTTTGCATTCACACTCTGATCCACCAGGATCTTCTTCAGAAGATCATCACTGATCAATGCCCTGAAGTCTTCATTGATGACATACGCACTGTCTTCCGCATGTGCCACGTAATACAGTTCAATGTCCCCGCCGTTCATCTTCACGGTTTCATTGTTCTTCTGATATTCCAGGATCAGCTGCAGGGATCCGTTATCCTCTGCAGAAACAGGAGAAAACATGGAAAAGATCATTGCAAGACATGCAATGACAAGAAATATTCCTGTTCTTCTTTTCCCCTCGTTTTTCCTGTTCATTCCTTCTTCTTTCCGGAAGTTCTTATGAATACCGAAATTATAGCAGTAATAAGGATAGGAATCGCAATAAATGGTGCAACCCGGGCAGGATTGATCTGCACGGCATCCGCCACAACCCTGGCTTCCCCCTGGGCATTGGCTACCCGGTGCCCCCTTACCAGCAAACGATGCGTATTCACCCCGTATGGTGTACAGGTAACCAAGGTACAGTAGTCCTTCCCCTCTTCAATGGCCAAAGCAGAAAGATCATCCGGCAATACTACCCGGATCTGATCTACTTCATACGTCACGGTACGGTCCAGTACCGTGATCGTAAAGGTATCTCCCACCACCATCTCATCCAGGTCTGTGAATAACTTTGCCGAGGGAAGACCACGATGACTCGAAATCACTGCATGTGTACTCTCTCCCCCGACCGGCAGGGAGGTCTGTTCTATATGTCCTACTGCAATCTGCAGCACCTCTTCACTGGTTCCATGATAAATAGGCAGTGTCACTTCAATCTTGGGAATATTGATATACCCCATGACGCCTGTACCGCTCACATCCAGCTGGGATTCATAGTCTGCCTTCTGTTCATCGCTCATGTTCCAGAGAATACCTGTCCCGGCAAGTCTCTGGTTATATGCATCCGCCGCATCCAGGATCTCTGTATATTCATCCGAGTTCATGTTGGCGACGGTCTGTGTATATTCTGAAACAGCACGGCTTTGATGAAAGGAGTTCCACCAGTTTGCAATACTCGGGTATGAAACAAGACCAACGCCAACAAGCCCGATCAATACCAGCAGTAATGTAACGTGATCCTTGCCATTCTTCTTTGCCATAACAACATTATAGTTCCACATACCCTCAGATCATTGCTTTTGCCCGGCATGGCTATGTCCATTTGTCAATGCCATTGGCAGAACCGGCACAGATCTCAGTTCAAAGTCTGCCCGGACTGTTCTTATTCACCTACATACACATGTCATGAATACATTCCATATACACAAAACTCCGGTTGCCCGGAGCCTTGTGTCGTTCTTTGTAATATGGAATGCCTTCTGTAAAAGGAGATCGGGGATATTGGAAGAAATTCCATGGAATATTCAGGCTGATTGCTCAGAACAGCGGGAACATGATGGAGTTCCAGACCACGGTTACCACGAAGCAGAGAATGGTCGGCAGAAATCCCTGTTTCAGAAGTGATTTCTGATCATATCCGCCCAGTCCCATCAGGTACGGGATTGTTCCGGTAGCCATCGGGGTAAGGATTGCAGAGAATGCCGCAGACTGTACGACGATGACCGGTCCGATCGGGTTAGCACCCAGTGCCAGGCATACCTGGATAACAACCGGGTAGATGATCATCATGGTTGTCATGTTGTACATGAACTGCGTCGCAATATAAGGCACCAGGAAGAACAGACTGTAAAGGATGATGGAGTTCTTTGTTCCGCCGGCTGCCTGTGCAAGTCAGCCGCCGATTGCAGCACCTGCACCTGTCAGGGACAGTGCCTGTGCCATGGCAATGGAACCAACGAACAGGAAGTATACCCACATCGGCATTGCTGCGACAGCTTCCTTCGGTGTAAGAACGCCTGTGACTACCATTGCAATTGCGCCGATGGTGCAGATTGCCCATGCAGGCTGTGCAAGCTGCTTGCTGAACAGAAGTGCCACTGTAACCAGAAGGAAGATGATATAGCCTGCTTTTTCCTGAAACGGTGCCATGGCTTTCTTGTCAAGCTGTTTCCCGGCGATGGCATCAACATTCATATCTGATGTGCTGACAACAGGCTCATCCGGTGTGAACTTCGGGGCAATGAAGATGCAGTAGATGGCCATAATGATGACAAGCGGAAGCCTTGAGATCATCGGATCAAGAATGCTCATCTGCTGTACCGCACCATTGGAAGCCAGATATTCATTCAGCTGAGCATACTGTGTAGCACCGGCGCCAAGCGGCAGTGCCTGGCAGGTGATGACACAGGCAATGCCGAGCGGATAGACAACCTTGCTGGGCTTGTATCCCATCTGCTCCACCGTGTTGATCATCAACGGCGCAATGATGCAGAACGGAATCAGGTTGGAGGAAATGAACTGGCAGAGCAGGATGGCAATGACAATGTAGCCGAACAGAACCTTTGTCAGGCTTCCCTTTGCCACTTTGGCAATCCAGTTAGCGACATTCTTTACAAACTGTGTCTTATTGAAGCCGGCGGCGACAACGAACATTCCAATCAGCATGACTGCCGTGCTGTTGCCGAAGCATGCAAGAACCGTAGGTCCGTCAAGAATACCCGTCAGGTAGAACAGCATCATGGAAATCATGGCAGTGGTGCCAAGGGTGAACTTGCCCCACAGGAAGCTTGCGACTGTCAGAGCCGCGATGATCAGACAGAGTGTCATCTGTGTCATAGTCTTTTATTCTTCTCCTTAGTTTTTCTGGTTGAGATCCTCTGCAAACTTCTTGCGGATCTCCAGGAAGCGAGCCCACTCATCTTCATCAACAAGCGGTCTGTAGTCATTGGCATCTGCACCTCTGCGGCTCATCAGGTCGCCATGGGCAGGATGAGAAGGAATGGTAATGTCCACGTGCTCGGATTTCATAGCTTCACAGCCATCAATGAACTGCTGGCGGAGCGTCGGATCCAGATGCCACTTGGCCAGATATTCATCCGACATGGAGTTCGTGCCGACACCGCCATGAATGCCTACGGTTACGGTTTTCCCGTTTTCATCAGGCATGCTGATGAAGAAGGCTGAAGTTCCAGGGGTATGTCCCGGAGCCAGTCTGGTACGGATCGTTACATTGCCCATTGTGAAGGGCACATTGTCGTCATAGAAGCAGTCCACATGGATCTCAGGAACCTTGAAGATGCCTTCTTCCTGGTTGATCGGATGATGCAGGAATTCGGTGTCTGTCCTTGACAGCCAGATCTTTGTGTCCTTGCTGACCTGCAGGAACTGATTGACGGAACCGATGTGATCCGGATGTGCATGTGTCAGGAAGATATGCCTGATTTCCTTTGGATCATATCCAAGTGCATAGATATTGTTCAGGAAGTCGTATGCCGCTTCAAATACGCCGGTATCCAGAAGGATCAGTCCTTCCTTTGTATCGATGAGGAAGACGCCGACCCATGTATTGCCGATATAGTACATCTGCGGTGCAATACGGAAGGGATCACAATGGAGTTCCCACGGTGTATTGGCTGCCTGTGCCCACACCTTGCCTACGTTCTTTGTAATTGCATCAGCCATGGCCTTGTCTCCTTACTTCAGCTTTGCGGCGACCTCTTCCATGAGGGCATTGTCAGGGTTCTTGCGGTTGATCTTTGATACCTCAAGGATCAGCTGGTAGAGATTCACATTGTTCTCTGCAGCCACTTCCTTGAATGCATTGGTGAAGGAGGAATGTGCACCGGCAAGTCCAAGCACCAGATCAAACGGCTTGACTGCGACATGGTAGCTGTACTTTTCCATGGCAGGGATCAGTTCCTTGTCTTCAAAGTCCAGCAGAGCGAACAGATCAACATCTTCCAGAAGACCAAGTCTCTTGAATGTAGCGGCTGCCAGTTCCGTTGCACAGTTGCCGGCAGACCTTGCCATGCCAAGAAGACCGCAGTCAAACACTTCAGCACCTGCTTCATACGCAGCCAGTGCATTTGCCACGGAAAGACCAAGGTTGTTATGACCGTGGAAGGCAACCGGGATGGACACCTTTGCCTTAAGTGCCTTTGTATAGGCAGCGGCATCCTCCGGCAT
>OMUX01000013.1 GCA_900314345.1 uncultured Erysipelotrichaceae bacterium
ATTGCCTGAAACTTTCCGTTTCCTCCGGAAAAAATAAAAAAATCTTCCGGATCTTGTTACAACCCGGAAGAATGATTCTGCTTATTCTGCCTCCTGAAGTCTCATCTTCATATAATTCAGGACATGTTCCCTGATGTCCTTGATCTGCTGTTTTTCTTCTGCATTCTGATAATCGTAGAGATCAAACAGTTTTTCAATGTAATGATTCTCCAGTGCAGTCTTGATGCCGTATGTCCAGTTCATATCATAGACAAGACATGCCATGGATACCACACGGTCCAGCTTTGTCACACGCTTTGAGGAAATGATGACATGATACTGCATGGCTTCACTGTATACATAAGGACTGACTGTTCCATGCTCTATGGCATCCCGGTCAATCTTCAGAATGGAATCGTAGCTGTGGCAACCTCTGAGATACAGGATATCTGTCTTGTCTGCATCCCTGAGGATTCTTGCATAAAGAAGTGCTGTTTCGTTCAGTCCTTCTTCAACAGCATACTTGTTATGATTCCGGACTGCCTGGATCATGATGTCTGCTTCATTTGGATCTGCATAGTTCAGGACATAGTCATTCTCTTTTAAAAGTGCTGCTCCGAAATCTCCGTGATCCATGGTTTGATAATCCAGAAAGCTGTGATATTTCCTTGCCTGTTCAAACCTGCCGATGTCATGGACAAGACCGATCCTGTATGCAAGATCCTCATCTGCAGAAAGAGACTTTGCAAATTCTGCGCAAAGATCTGCCACACGGTAGCTGTGCTCATGCTTGAGCTTCATCATGCCATCGTTCAGATCAAAAACAGATACATATGCTTCAAATGCATTGACTGCATCCTGTCTGTTCATAGTCTTCCGCTTTCCATGTCCGGAATCAGTGCATCCAGTGTGTTGTATACATGTGCATAGGAAAGGATTTCCTCCGTTGGCTTCATCAGATCCGGTACCATGATCGCCGCTGCTTCGGTACGATGCGCAGCCTTGATGCCGTTGATGCTGTCTTCCAGCACCCAGCAGTCAATCGGTGCAAGATGCAGCGCATTGGCTGCCTTGATGAAGATATCCGGCTCCGGCTTGCCATATGCCATGCCTGACCCGCTGACCACGGCATCAAAATAAGAACGCACGGATGCCGCTTCCAGGTTATGTTCGATGATATCCAGCCGGGAGCTTGAGGCAACTGCCATTTTCACACCGTTCTTCTTCAGATATTCCAGAAGTTCACGCAGTCCCTGCTTGACCGGAATGCCTTCCGCAAGACGGGCCATTGTATATTGTCTGACTTCTGTACGGATGCTGTCCGCTTCTTCCGTACGGTAGTATTTCCTGATGATGGACAATGTCTTCTCCCCGCTTGTACCGCTGATGATCGACGGGAAATCCTCTGGAAGGGAAACACTTCTTTTCATGGCAGCTCTCTGCCAGCTTTCCTGCCAGATCCGTTCCGTATCAAACATCAGTCCGTCCATGTCGAAGATTGCACCACGCTTCATCCTCTTCACACTCCCGGCAATAATCATAGCAGAACCTTTCCATGGTATGATGCTGAGGATGAAATATTATATCTCACTGATCACTGCCATATTCTTCTGGTCGGCATCCTTCATCGGCACCAAGATCGCCTATCAGTCCTTTTCTCCGCTTGTCCTGTGTCTGATCCGGTTTGTCATCGCCTGCATCTTCATGACCTTGATCCGGCTGTTCCGCAAGGATCACCGGAAGCTTCCCGAGGGAGCTTTGAAGCCGGTGTTTCTTTCTGCGATCTTCGGCTTCACGATCTACTATGCCCTGGAAAACATCTCTCTGTCCTATGCAACAGCAGTCAATGCGTCACTAATCCAGGCATCCTACCCGGCCATCACGGCACTGGTCGGCATCCTGTTCTTCCATGCCCGTCTGAACAGACAGGGCCTGCTTGGCATCCTGATCTCCATCATCGGTGTTGTCATCCTGACAGGATCAGGTTTCCGTTCTGATCAGATCATCGGCAACATCCTGCTGGTGATTGACGGCTTTCTGTGGGGCTTCTACAACTACATCGTGCAGACCATACCGGAAGGCTCTGACACCTTTACAATCACGTATTACCAGACATTGATCGCAACGGTGTTCTTCATTCCCATGATCTTGCTGGAGAACAGGATGTTTACAAACATCACCGTATCGTCTGTTTCCGCTGTCCTGTTTCTCTCCATGGTCTGTACGGTGCTTGCCTTGTTGCTGTACAACTATGGACTGAAGGGTGTCAGTGCCAATACGGCATCCAATATGATGAATCTCATGCCGGTCTTCGGTGTGATTCTCTCTGCCCTGATCCTGAAGGAAAGCATTCAGGCCGCACAGATCATCGGCGGACTGCTTGCCGTCATCGGCGTCCTGTATGGATCCGGCAGAACCGGAAGGAAGGAAAAGAAGAATGGAAATTGAACGCAAATGGATGGTCAGTAACTGGCCGAAGGATCTTCCCCTGCTTTATGAACAGAGCATGCGGCAGGGATACATCAGTGTCAGACCAACCGTACGCATCCGTGAAGAAATCAAAAAAGGCGGGAATACCGCCTGGGTATTATGCTTCAAATCGGAAGGAGGACTTGCCCGCAAGGAAATCGAAATGGAGATTCCCAAAGACAAGTTTGATGAACTCGAAGACCTGATCGGACTTCCTCTGATTCCCAAGATCAGAAGAACCTACCAGCTGAAAAACGGTCTGAAGCTGGAAGTGAACCATGTAGATGAAGGACTTCCGACGGAATTCTGGTATGCAGAAATTGAGTACCCGACCATTGAAGCAGCCAATGCCTATGATCCTTCCATGGATGATCTTTCAGACTATCTCAATGATGATGTGACCGGCAAACCCGGACAGTCCATGGGCGCCTACTGGCTTTCCACCCGGTGCAAGGATCTTCCTGACAGGCATTAATGCCTGTCATCATCTCCATAGCACTCTGCAAACTGCGCCGCAAATGCCGGCTTCAGACCTGCTTTGTACAGATGTGAGGTATCACCAAGCTGCAGAATGCGGAATGCTGCAGTGCCCTGGTCTCTTTCTTCACTCTTCAGTTCCGTGACAGATGATGGTGTCAGACAGGAAAAATGCCACAGCACCATCGGTGAAACATGCAGTAAATGAGAAAGCATCGTGCAGATAATGCCGAAGTGGCAGAACAGTACAACCACCTTGTGGTTTTCCTGTTCCACACGGAATTCATTTCCATCATGCACATAGCCGTATGATGCAAGCAATGCATCCAGATTCCGGCATACTTCATCGTATGCCTCTTTCACATGACCTTCCTGCATGACAGGATTCTCATACCAATGATCATAGTCAAAGAATTCCGGATGACATGTCCAGTCCTTGGGTTTCCAGTCCCAGACGACCTTGGATCTTTCCCCGTTCAGATCCGGCCGCAGGATCGTCGGCCAGAATTCCCTGATCCAGTTCAGTTCCACAGCCTCACGGTTCATTTTCTGAAGACTCAGGGATGCCGTATCCTTTGCCCTTCCAAGCGGTGAAACATAGAAGTCATCCACGTGCCACTGACTGACTCTTTCCGCCAGTGCCGCTGCTTCCTTCCATCCCTCTTCCGTCAGGGAATCCTTTTCATAGTCCGGATCTCCATGCCGGATCAGTATCAGTCTCATAACAATATCCTTTCAGAGAATCACCAGTCGCTGTCCCAGTCTGTATCACTGCTGTCCCAGTCATCAAAGTCATCGGAACTCCAGTCGCTGTCAGCGTCCGTATCATTCTCCTGTGCCTGTT
>OMUX01000352.1 GCA_900314345.1 uncultured Erysipelotrichaceae bacterium
CAAAGGGCACCATCCCGATGATGATGCCGAGCATCACCATCTGTACATTCCTGGCATTGACCAACGGATTCAAGCTCTTCGATCAGAACCTTGCATTGACGGGAGGCAATCCGAACCGTCTGTCTGAACTGCTTGCTCTGAACATCTACGATACGATGTACGGCAAGACGGGATGGCAGGGCGTCGGCCAGGCAAAGGCTGTATTGTTTACGATTCTGGTAGCGGCGATCGCACTGCTGCAGAACCACTTCACACGTGAAAAGGAGGTCCAGCAGTAATATGGCAAAGAAGGAAAAAGTCAAGGCCGTTGCCGGAAGAGAAGTCAAGCACAGCACGCTGCTGACAGTCATCTTCGCAATCATCTCCCTGATCTGGATTTCTCCGCTGTTCGTGGTGCTGCTGAACTCCTTCAAGAGAAAGGCATACATCTTCAAGAATCCGTTCGGCATTTCCAATGTCACACTGGCTTCCGGCGGTTTTGACAGATGGGCCAAGGGAATCTCCAAGACGTTCGTCGGCATGCTGAACTACAGCAATGCCATCAAGAACACGGATTTCTTCAATACGTTCTTCCTGTCGCTGTTCATCACGGTTGTATCCGTGCTTCTGATCATCGTCTGCTGCAGCATGTGCGCATGGTACATCACACGCGTTCATACCAAGGTGACAAAGTTCGTGTACACCATGTGCCTGTTCTCCATGGTTGTTCCGTTCCAGATGGTCATGTTCACATTGTCCAAGTTCGCAAACATCCTGCATCTTTCCAACCCGGTCGGAATCTGTATTGTCTATCTGGGCTTCGGTGCCGGACTTGCGGTATTCATGTTTTCGGGCTTTGTCAAATCAATTCCGCTGGAGATCGAAGAGGCAGCGATGATTGATGGATGCACACCGCTGCAGACATACTTCAAGGTTGTCTTCCCGATCATGAAGCCGACGACCATCACGGTGGCTATCCTGGATGCGATGTGGGTATGGAACGACTACCTGCTGCCGAGCCTTGTCCTGGATATCTCCAAGTACAAGACCATCCCGATTGCCGTGCAGTTCCTCAAGCAGTCCCATGGCATGGTCGACTGGGGCGCCATGATGGCAGTCCTGGTGCTTGCCATCATTCCGATCGTCATCTTCTACCTCGCTGCCCAGAAGTACATCATCAAGGGTGTTGCGGCAGGTGCAGTCAAGGGCTGATGCATTGTATTCTCTGCTATAATCAATTCTTATAAGAAGGAGGCTGTCTGAATGACAACAATCAAGGATATTGCAAAGCTGTCAGGTTACAGCATCGGGACGGTCTCCCGCGTCATCAATCATAATCCGGATGTGAGCGAAGAAGCCCGCATGAAGATCGAACAGGTGATTCAGCAGGAGAACTTCCAGCCGAATTCCAATGCCAAGCAGCTGAAGCAGCAGAGCAGCTCGGCTATCACGATCATCGTCAAGGGCTATGAGAACATGTTCTTCGAGGGAATCCTGGAGCGTGTGCAGGCAATCCTGCGCGATTCAGGAGAGGAAGTGGCTGTTGCCTTCCTGGATGAATATGCCAACGAGGTGCAGTATGCACTGCAGCTGTGTACGGCAAAGAAGCCCAAGGGATTCATCTTCCTTGGCGGAAACCTGGAGTTCTTCAAGCAGGATTTTGCAAGGATTGACGTGCCGTGCGTGCTTCTGACCAATACAGCTGAATCACTGCATCTGCCGAATCTTTCATCCTATACGACGGATGACCGTCTGGCCGGCTATCAGGTCATTGAGTATCTGATCAAGGCAGGACACAGAGAGATCGGCATCATCGGCGGCAGCGCCAGCAAGGTCGGCTCGCAGGTAGGCTTCCGCCGCATGCAGGGATGCCTTGAGGCATTCCAGGAGAATCACATCCCGTACAATGAAGAAACAAACTACGAACCATCGCGCTTCTCGATGCAGGGCGGCTATGAATCAACGCAGCGTCTTCTGAAGAAGAACCCGAAGATCACAGCTGTCTTTGCCATCGGTGATACCATCGCCATCGGTGCCATGCGGGCAATCCGCGACATGGGACTCAGGGTCCCTGAGGATATTTCCGTCATCGGCTATGATGGCATTGAATACAGCCGCTATTGTGTGCCACGCCTGGCTACGGTCCATCAGGACACGGATGCCCTGGCAAGAAAAGGCGTGGAGGATCTGCTGCTGAGACTGAATTATTCTCATCCGGTCACGCATGAGGATGTTCCGTTCCAGCTGGTGGAAGGAGAATCTGTAGCAGCCCCGCGCGATCACTGAACTGGGGGATTATTATGAACAGAAGTGCCGGAATTCTGATGCCGATCACCTCATTGCCTTCTCCGTACGGAGTCGGAACAATGGGAAAGGCGGCACGGCAGTTTATTGATTTCCTGCATCTGGGAGGACAGTCCTACTGGCAGATCCTGCCGATCGGACCGACCGGATACGGGGATTCGCCATACCAGTCCTTCTCTACATTTGCGGGAAATCCATATCTGATTGATCTGGATGACCTGAAGAAGGACGGATGGCTGAAAAGAAGTGAATATGCAGGCATTGCATGGGGAGAAGATCCCGCCAAGGTTGATTACGGGACACTCTACAACAACCGTTTCAATGTCCTGCGCAAGGCGGCAGACCGCCTGAATGCAGAGAACCCCCGTGCATACAGCACGTTTCTGAAGGAACATGCCTGGTGGCTGGATGACTATGCATTGTTCATGGCTGAAAAGTATGAACATGAAGGAAAGTCCTACACCCTGTGGGAGGATGACATCCGCCTGCGGAAGCCGGAAGCTCTGAAGAAAGAGACAAAGCGCCTTTCTGAGGAAATCCGCTTCTGGAAGGCTGTACAGTACTTCTTCTTCGATCAATGGAAGAAGATGGCAGCCTATGCGCATGCAAATGGGGTGAAGATCATCGGCGACGTACCGATCTATGTTTCACCGGATTCTGCGGATCTCTGGGCAAATCCTTCCCTGTTCCAGCTGGACAGGAAGGGCAGGCCGACAGAGGTTGCCGGATGCCCGCCGGATGGATTCTCAGCCGATGGTCAGCTCTGGGGCAATCCGCTGTACAACTGGAATGCCATGAAGAAGGATCACTACGCATGGTGGATGAAGCGCATCAGCCATCAGGTATCCCTGGTGGATGTGCTGCGCATTGACCATTTCCGCGGCTTTGAATCCTACTATGCAATTCCTTACGGGGCAGCCACCGCAAAAAACGGCAGATGGAAGAAGGGACCCGGCATCAGCTTCTTCAATGAAGTGAAGAAGCAGCTGGGAGATCTTGACATCATCGCCGAGGATCTTGGCTTTCTGACACCAGAGGTCATCGAAATGGTACACAAGACCGGATATCCGGGCATGAAGGTGCTGGAGTTTGCCTTCGACCCGAGAGATACCGGCAGCGGCTACCTCCCGCATAAGTACACGAATAACTGTGTGGTCTATGCCGGAACGCATGACAATGATACGGTCATGGGATGGTTTTCCACAGCAGACAAGGAGTTCACAAAAAGAGCAATCCAGTATCTTCACCTTGATGAAAAAGAGGGATATAATTGGGGCTATATAAGAGGGGCTTATGAAAGCGTTGCCAACCTCGCAGTCATGCAGTTTCAGGACATTCTGGGACTGGGCAGCGAGGCACGGATCAACACACCTTCCACAACCGGCGGAAACTGGGTATGGAGATGTGAGCCAGGCGCGTACAATAAGACCCTTGCCAGAAAGCTTCGCAGCTGGACAGCACTGTATGACAGACTTCCCGCCAACGAGAAAACGGACGACACTCTGGACTGAAAAAGTCCCGCGGGATATGTCAGCATCTGCAGAGGCTGGCACGCGGAAGCTTCAGAATTCTTCTAGAAAGGAAGAGGCAGATATCTTATGGCAACAGTATCACTGAGACACATTGAAAAGGTTTACCCGAATGCAGGCGACGGCGGCAAGAAGAAGCACAACCTCAAGGTAACAGAGGAAGGTGTTCTTGCAGTCCAGGACTTCAACCTGGAGATCGCTGACCAGGAGTTCATCGTACTGGTCGGTCCTTCCGGATGCGGAAAGTCCACAACCCTGAGAATGGTCGCCGGACTTGAGGAAATCACCAGAGGTGATCTCCTGATCGACGGCAAGAAGGTCAACGATGTCGCTCCGAAGGACAGAGACATCGCCATGGTCTTCCAGAACTATGCACTTTACCCGCACATGACAGTTCGTCAGAACCTGGAGTTCCCGCTGAAGCTCAGAAAGGTTCCGAAGGATGAAATGGACCGCAAGGTCAACCAGGCAGCTGAGATCCTGGGCATCACACAGTATCTCGACCGTAAGCCGAAGGCTCTCTCCGGCGGCCAGAGACAGCGTGTTGCCATCGGCCGTGCCATCGTGCGTGAGCCGAAGGTTCTCCTGATGGATGAGCCGCTGTCCAACCTGGACGCAAAGCTCAGAAACCAGATGAGAGCTGAGATCATCAAGCTGAGACAGAGAATCAAGACAACATTCATCTACGTCACACACGACCAGACCGAAGCCATGACATTGGGTGATCGTATCGTCATCATGAAGGACGGCGTCATCCAGCAGGTAGGCACACCGCAGGAAGTCTATGACAACCCTGTGAACATCTTCGTTGCAGGATTCATCGGTGTACCGCAGATGAACTTCTATGACGGCAAGCTCATCAAGAACGGCGACAAGTATGCCGTACAGGTTGAGAATGCAGTCATCGAGCTCTCTGCTGACAAGGCAGCACATCTTGCCGCAAAGGGTGTGGAAGGCAAGGATGTCACAGTCGGTGTCAGACCTGAGCATATCAGCCTCACAGGACCTGCAGACAAGATGATTGAAGGCACCGTCGATGTCTCCGAGCTGATGGGTGCTTCCGTACATCTGCATATCAATGCCATGGGCAAGGACGGAATCATCATCGTTCCTACCCTGGAGCTCGAGGGCAATACGACATTCTCCATCGGATCCAAGGTGCAGTTCACCTTCGGCGGAAATGTTGTCCATGTCTTCGACAAGGAAACAGGAAAGAACCTGGATGACGCTGACTGAACAAGCAGAACCAGATGAAAACACGCAGCGATGCGTGTTTTCGTTTCTT
>OMUX01000318.1 GCA_900314345.1 uncultured Erysipelotrichaceae bacterium
GCATCGTCTTCTCACTCCCGATCACCAGATGGGAAGTATCCGAGAACTGATATGAGCACACTGTTCTATGTCGGTCTGGCGATGCTGGGCGGTCTTCTGATGACAAGACTCACACGTCTTGTCAAGCTGCCCAATGTCACCGCATACCTGATTGCCGGTGTTTTGATCGGACCGTGTGTATTCAATCTTCTCAGCTCTGATACGGTTTCCACCCTTGGCATCATCACGGAAGCGGCCCTTGGCTTCATTGCCTTCTCCATCGGTGATCAGTTCAAGCTGAGCTCTCTGAAAGCCATCGGCAAGCCTGCCTTGATCATCACGGCACTGGAGTCCGTCGGTGCGGTTGCCGTGACCATGTCCGTGACGATGGCTCTTGGCTTCAACAAGGTCGTCTGCGTCATGCTTGGTGCACTTTCCGCATCCACCGCACCTGCCGCAACCCTGCTTGTCGTCAGACAGTACAAGGCATCCGGACCGTTGACGAATATGCTGCTGCCGGTTGTCGCAGCCGATGATGCAACAGGTCTGATTGCCTATTCCATCTGTGTCAACATCGCCCTCAACATGATCAACCACACAGCATTCTCTGTGACACAGACCATCCTGATGCCGATCCTGCAGATCGTCGAGGCACTGGCCATCGGCGCCTTGATCGGCTTTGTGCTGGCATTGTCCCACAGATTCTTCCGCTCTCATACAAACCGGATGTCCCTGGCTATTCTGTGCGTGTTTGTCGGTGTCGGCATTGCGGACAAGCTTGGCCTTTCCAACCTGCTCCTCTGCATGGCAATGGGCGCTTCCTATGTCAACCTGTGCGACTCTGCAGAACGGATTCTGAACTGCATCGATGACTGGACCTATCCTCTGTTCATGCTGTTCTTCGTTCTCTCCGGTGCACAGCTGGATCTTGCCACACTGCCAAAGGTTGGTCTGATCGGTGTTGTCTACATTGTCTGCCGTTTCGGCGGCAAGTTCCTTGGTTCCTGGATCGGCGGCACGATGACAAAGCAGCCGGCTGTGGTCAAGGACAATATCGGCTGGGCTCTGATGCCGCAGGCAGGTGTTGCCATTGGTATGGCAACCATGGCTCTGCAGCAGCTGCCGAGGGAATTCGGCACGCAGATCCAGACGGTTATCCTCTCTGCGACACTGGTGTATGAAATCATCGGCCCGCTTGCCACAAAGAGTGCACTGAAGCGTGCCGGCGAAATCCACGCCAACGGCTGATTCATTCTGCATGTATGAGGATCCATCCTGTACGGGACGGGTCCTTTTTCTGTATCCGCTGCTCTGTGATTCAGCTATAATGAAATCATTAAGAACACGGAGGAAAGATCAATCATCATGGTTCGCTATTGTGCAGGCATTGATATCGGGGGTACGACCGTCAAGTGCGGCATCTTCACTGTTGAAGGCGTTCTGACGGACAAGTGGGAGGTTCCCACACGCAAGGAGGATGGCGGCAGGAATATTCTCCCGGATGTGGCAAAGTCCCTGGTAAAGAAATTGAAGGACAATGAAATCACCAAGGATGAGATGGCCGGCATCGGCATGGGTGTCCCAGGCCCTGTACAGCCGGATGGATATGTAGATGTATGCGTCAACCTTGGCTGGAAGCATGTCTATCCTGCCAAGCAGCTTTCTGAGCTTCTGGGCGGCGGCATCAACTGCTTTGTCGGCAATGATGCAAACGTTGCAGCCCTTGGCGAGATGTGGATGGGCGGCGGCAAGGGATACAAGAACCTGGTTGCCGTAACCCTTGGAACAGGGGTCGGCGGAGGCATCATCCTGGATGGTCATATCGTTGCCGGAACACGCGGCCTTGGCGGAGAGATCGGGCACATGCATGTCCGTGAAGAAGAAAAGGAATCCTGCAACTGCGGTGGCAAGGGATGCCTGGAACAGGTGGCAAGTGCAACGGGTATTGCCCGTGAAGCTGTCCGCAACATGAAGAAGTCAAAGAAGGCATCCACGATGCGTCAGTTCGGCGATGCCATCACAGCCAAGGATGTATGCGACTGTGCCAAGGCAGGAGATGAACTGGCTCAGGAGACCATTGAGACCAGCATGCATTATCTGGCATGGGCTCTGGCCAATGTCACCATGGTTGTGGATCCGGAAGTCTTTGTCATCGGCGGCGGTGTATCCAAGGCCGGACAGTGGCTCATTGATATCCTGAACAAGGACTTTGTGGAACTGACACCGCTGTGCCGCATCAGACCGGTGATTGAGCTTGCAAAGCTTGGCAATGATGCCGGCATCTACGGCGCTGCCCGTCAGGTGCTTGGTGAGAACGCCTGAGCATCATCGGATATTGTTTTGCGTAAAACAAGCCTTGTCATGAGGCTTGTTTCTTTCAAGGAGGTAGGCAAATGAAGGAACTGTCCTCAACAGAAACAAAGGTACTGAAACGACTGGGTCTTCCTGTATCCTTAGACTTCACCCGCTATGCCATTCCTTCCCCGAAGATCACAAAGCCGGTATCCATTCTGGTGCTTTCGGATCTTCATGATGAGGAATACGGGACACATATGGAACGCCTGCTTTCCGCTGTCCATGATGCACATCCGGATCTGATCCTGATGCCGGGCGACATGGCACAGCGTGGGGAACAGGAACACACCATGGAGTTCATGCACCGGCTGAGGGATTATCCTTGCTATTACAGCACAGGGAACCATGAAGAGTTCCGCTGGGACCTGAGTGAACTGCTGGATGAGATCGAGGATACCGGTGTACATGTGCTGGACCGCAAGGAAGAATGCATCATTGTGAATGATACAAAGCTGGAGCTTGTCGGCATGCCGAGCATGATCAGTGAAGAAGAATATACGGCAGAGGATATCAATGCTTTATTCAGGGAAGACTGCTTCCGCATCCTGCTGTGCCATAAGCCGCATCATGCGGACATGTACAGGAAGTGTCAGTGCGACCTGATTGTTTCCGGCCATGCCCATGGCGGACAGTGGCGACTTCCCGGCACGGATCTTTCTGCCATTGCCCCGCAGCAGGGACTGTTTCCGAAGTATACCAGCGGCATGCATGACATGGGACAGGCAAAGCTTGTGATCAGCAGGGGACTGACAACGCATTACCATGGCATACCAAGGCTGTTCAACAACCCAGAGCTTGTCATGGTGGAGTTAATGCCGGAGGTGAAATGACATGATGAAGAAGATGCCGCCGATCGAGAAGACGTATGAAGCATATTCCGCCATTGCGGATAAACGCATTGAGATGCACGAAGACTATGCCCTGGTGGATTCCAGTGATTACAGCAAATACTATGAGGTCAGCTGGAACAAGGATGTCTATGCTTCCAGCGACAACGCTACCTACTGGCAGGGGTATGCCGGCTACCCAGTGATTGCCGTGCTGATCCTTCAGGGAAGACTGCCGAAGCTCAACGAATCTTATCTTTTTGAAATGGCTGATATCCCCTGGAAGGAGCTGAATGACGAGCACAAACGTGATTATGCAGCGGCTGCCGAAGAGGTGTTGTCAAAGAAACCGCATGCCAAGGAAATCAAGGAAGCAGCTGAAGTGCTTTATGAGGCTCTTTCAAAGCTCGATCTGACCCTGAAAAGAGGCCGTGTAAAGCACTCAAAAAATTTGTTGACTCACTAATACCCCCGTGGTATATTAAGTGGGCACTTGGAAAAAAACAACGGAGGTTTAGCTCAGCTGGGAGAGCATCTGCCTTACAAGCAGAGGGTCAGCGGT
>OMUX01000126.1 GCA_900314345.1 uncultured Erysipelotrichaceae bacterium
CTCTGCTATGGGAATTGACTCCAACCTGGTCGCTCCGGTACCGTACATCGTTACGATCATCTCCCTGATCATCTTCGCCTTTGCCGTCAGGTCCAATGAGAAGAAGAAGCACAGTGCTGCTGCCCTTGCTGAAAAGAAGAGTGAATAATGCTTTACCCTTATAAAGACAACGAAACGATCCCCGTCATCCTCGACGGGGATCCGGGACACGATGATGCCATTGCCTGGGTGCTGGCCAAGGCCGAACCAAGGTTCGACATCCGTGCCGTGACCGTCACTGCCGGCAACCAGACGATTGACAAGACATCGCTCAATGCCAGAAGGATCTGCACGCTGCTTGGAATTGACGCACCGATCGCTGCGGGAAGGGAAAGACCCATCCTTCGCGATCTTGTGCTTGGTTCTGTCTTCCATGGTGTTTCCGGTCTGGACGGACCGAAGCTTCCCGCACCGGCTATGGAGCTTTCCGAACTCTCTGCTGTGGAATTAATGGCAAAGACCATCAAGGAAGCAGAAAAGCCGGTGACCATCATCGCTACCGGTGCACAGACCAATACGGCAAGCTTATTGCTTGCACATCCGGAGCTGAAGGAAAAGATCGCCCAGATCTCCATCATGGGCGGAGGACTCAGAACCGGCAACTGGAATCCGGCTGCGGAGTTCAATATCCTTGTCGATCCGGAAGCTGCACAGTATGAGTTCCATGCCGGCATCCCGGTGAATCTGTGCGGACTTGATGTCACGGAAAGGGCATTGATCTATCCTGAGAATATCGAGGATATCCGCTCTGTCGGCAACCAGGTATCACAGATCGTTGCCGGCTGGCTGGACTTCTTCTCCATCCATCACCATGAGCTTGGCTATAAGGGGGCACCTCTGCATGATCCTTGTGCTGTGCTTTCCCTGACACATCCGGAAATCTTTCAGGGTGATGACTTTGAAGTCAATGTCGAGACACAGGGTGAGTACTGCCGCGGGGCAATCGTCGTAGATTTCATGCACCGCAATCCCGAAAAGGAGAACGTGCACTGTGTCATGGATGTGGATCAGCCGAAGTTTGTGGCTTTGATCAAGGAAGCCTGCAGAAGCTATGGAGACAGGGAGGTGCCTGTTGTATGAATGAAAAGATCCCTGTATGGATTGATACCGATACCGGCGTTGATGATGCAGGAGCCCTGATGACAGCCTTTTCCTTCCCGGAACTGGATGTCACAGGCATCTCTGCTGTAGCTGGAAACGTGCACCTGAAGGATACCTTCCGCAATGCAAGGAATGTTGCATACCTTTGCGGAAGACAGGATGTGAAGGTCTATCCCGGTGCTGAAGGACCGTTGTTCTGTGAGCTTGTGACAGCGGAGGCTGTGCACGGGGACAACGGCATCGGCAATGTGACACTGCCGGAAAGCCCTGCACCAAAGGAAACGAAGAAAGCATGGACTGCCATGTATGAAAAGGCAAAGGAACTGAAAGGGGAACTGCAGATCATTGCAGTGGGACCTCTCACAGACCTTGCCCTTGCCATAACGACATACCCGGACTTCCATGTCTATGTGAAACGGATCCTGATCATGGGCGGCGCAGCTGTGGGTGGCAATGTCACTGCTGCTGCAGAGTTCAACATCCATGCGGATCCGGAAGCTGCAGAGATTGTCTTCAACAGCGGAATCCCGGTGGTGATGTGCGGCCTGGATGTGACAGACAAGGCGGTTTATCCGTTTGAGGAACTGGACCGTGTGTATGAGACAAAGGATCCGAGGGCTGTGCTTCTCCATGATGCCTATGGTGTCGCAAGACCCCAGTACAGCACCTGGACAAAGGGAAAGGGCATCCGTATTCATGATGCAAACCCGGTCCTCTATGCCGTGCATCCTGAGATCTACCACAGTGAACACTGCGGTGTCTTTGTGGAGACACAGGGACTGTACACCAGAGGCAAGACCGTAACCGATCTCTGGTCGGATCAGAAGTTCAAGGAACGGCATGTCGATGTTGTCCTGGATGTAGATGTCAATGCATTCTGCCGCTATATCACGGATGCTGTGACAAAGTAATATGGAAGAAGTGAAGATCACGCAGATCTCGGACCATGTTTATGCCTCCTCCATGGAGGAGATTCATGACCGTCCGCATCTGTACCTCATCGTCAGTGCAGGGGAGTCCCTCATGATCGATGCCGGCAATTCACCGGCACATGCAAGGGCATTCCTGTCACTGGCAGATGAAATGCATCTGCCCATGCCGAAACTGCTCTGTCTGACACACTGGCACTGGGATCACAGCTTCGGCGGGGCAGCCATTGCCTGCAATGAAGCAGCCGGAGAGAAGACCATTGCTGTTCTGAAGGAGATCAGCACATACAGCTACAGCGATGAAGCCATTCATGACCGTGTCCTGAAAGGAACGGAGAATGACTTTGTCGAAGGCTGCATGAAGCTGGAATATACACCAGAGCAGCGGGAATCCATGAATATCCGCATTCCGGATGAAGTGCTGCACGACAAACAGAACATTCCTGTCGGAAGGATCCTTGTGGAAGTACACCAGGTGGCAAGCGACCACAGTGATGAAAACCTGACATTCCTTGTCAGGGAGGATTCCCTGTTGATCACCGGCGATCTTCTCTATGAGGATTTCTATCATGGAAATGCCCACTACACCACAAAAGGTGTCAGGGCACTGCAGGAAGGACTCAGGGAGATTCCTGCGGAATGGTTTGCCTGCAGTCACAACAAAAACCTCATCACAAGGGATGAGGTCAGAGAGTTCTGCCGGTGTCTTCTGAATGAGAAGAGACTGGTGCTTGGTGAAATGAACCGGGATGAACCGGTATTTGAATGAATCAGAGTGCTTCCGGATGCTTCTGCCGGAAGCATTCTTTTATATACTCGACTTCCTGTGGCTGATCGAGCAGTTCCAGCACCGAGGAGACAACGATGTCGCAGGGCACGGCATAGACTTCAAACGGATCCTTCACGCATATGGTCTTTCCATGACAGTATCCCTCAAAACCCGTATAGCCAAACTGGATCGTCGGCTTCACACATCCCACATTGCCGATATCTCCGGCAGCCACACTCATCTCACCCTTGAGGATCTGATCTTCCGTTGTATGTCTGAGCATGGCATGTTGAATGACTTCATTGAGTTCTTCACACTGATGGAAGGGAAGGTCTCCCTCCATGGTTTCAAATGTGGCAGTGCCCCCAAGGGCTTCAGCACAGCACATGGCCGCATTGTCTACCTTCTTCCTGAGCAGTTCGAGGTTGTCCTTTGAGAAGGAACGCAGATAGCAGGCATAGACCACTTCATCGGGAATGGAGTTCACCGTGGCACCTCCCTTGACGATGATGCCGTGGACACGGTTCTTGTCTTCATCCACGAATGTTTCCCTTAACATCCCCACAGCACTCTGGAACAGGGCAAACATGTTCAGAGCATTGCATCCCTTGTCCGGGCTGACCGCCGCATGGCTTGCCGTACCATGGAAGGTGATCTCCTGGTATTCAAAGCCAGCCAGGGTGGAACCAAGGGCAAAGCGGTGTCCTGCATAGGCACCCATGGCATGACAGTGGATCAGCACATCCGCATCATCAAACACATGATCCATTAACATGGCAATCTTTCCGCAGACTGCCTTTGCCTTACCATCCGCTACGTACTGCTTGCGGAATGCCATGTCCGTGAACTCCTCGGCAGGGGTGCAGTAAAGCGTCACCGTGCCGGTTCTTTCCTTCAGTTCTTCCTTGAGCACCTTCATGGCTTCCAGCATGATGGCCGTCTGTGTGCTGTGGCCGCAGCTGTGTGCGGCATGTGTTTCCGGATCCTCCTGTGGATGTCCCGGGGTAGGAATGGCATCCATTTCGGCGATCAGCCCGATGTGCGGCTTTCCGGAACCGATGGAGATGATCAGTCCCGTTTCCCCGTAATGCTGAATCTCCGTGATGCCGTTTTCCCTGCAGAAGGCAAGGATCCTGTCCCTGGTCCGGTATTCCTTCCAGCCAAGCTCCGGCATGGCAAACAATTCTTCGCCAAGGGTGTACAGGTTTCTTTCATCTGATTCAATCAATGGATGGATGTGTTCCATAAAGATAATTCCTCCGCTGTCAAACGCACTTGAAGCCTTCGAACAAACTGATGCATGTTCTGCTATAATTCTACACGGAGACTGACTGCGATGAAAGAATGCAAACATCTGGCCATCATCATGGATGGCAACGGGCGCTGGGCCAAGGCTCAGGGCAAACCAAGGACTGCCGGACATCTGGTGGGTGCTGACAATGTCAGGACCATTGCCATTGCGGCCAATGACCTTGGGGTGAAATATCTGACACTCTATGCTTTCTCTACGGAAAACTGGAAGCGTTCCAGGGAGGAAGTATCCTATATCATGAAGCTGCCTGCATACTTCTTTAAGAAATACATGCAGGAGTTCATCGACCGCGGATTCCAGATGCATATGATCGGCGAGCTGGATGAACTGCCTGCCGATACGGAACGTGTGCTGAAGGAAGCTGTAGAAGAAAGCAAAAAGAACACAGGTCTTTCCCTCAACATCTGCATGAACTACGGCTCCCAGAGGGAAATCACCCTGGCCGCAAGACACTATGCAAAGGATGTGCTGGAAGGAAAGGCGGACCTGAACATTGATGAGGCAGGCTTTGAGAAATACCTCATGACCAAGGATTTCCCGCCGGTGGACCTGCTGATCCGGACCTCTGGCGAGGAACGGATTTCCAACTATCTGCTGTGGCAGATTGCCTATGCCGAGCTGGAGTTTGTGCCGGAAAGCTGGCCGGAGTTCACCCCGGAAGTGCTGAAGCGCTGCCTTGAGGAATACTCACACCGTGACAGAAGATTCGGAGGTGTTCACGAATGAACAGGAAGATGCTCATCAAGACACTCACTGCACTGGTCATGATCCTTTGCGCAGTGCCTCCCATCATCATGGGAGGCATTCCGCTGGAACTGCTCGTTGGCATCATCGTATGCCTTGCGGCGATTGAAATCTCCTCCCTGGAGGATGGCAAGCGCCACTGGATCTTTGCGACGATCATTGCGATTGCCTGCGAACTGATGATCCACATCCAGCCGCAGACCGTGACCTTTGCGCTTGGCATGTGGCTGATCTTCATGTTTCTGTGCGACATCATCAATCAGGAAATGACCACGGACCGCATTGCCTATACCTTCATCATCACCACGATTCTTTCCCTTGGCATGCAGTGTGTGCTCAGGATCTTTGATGCAGGCTTCAACGGCCTGGGGCTGCTGTTTGTATGCATTGCCTGCTATATTTGTGATACCGGTTCCTACTTTGTCGGAAGCTTCTTCGGAAAGCACAAGATGGTGCCGGCACTTTCTCCCAACAAGACATGGGAAGGCGCCATCGGGGGCTATGTCTTCGGCGTGGTCTGCGGGCTTCTCTTCGGCTTCGTGGTACAGCAGAAGTTTGCATCGGTGCCGATTCCTTCCTCCATGGTCATTACTGCCTCTCTGGTGCTTCCGGCCATTGCGGAGATCGGTGATCTTTCCTTTTCCGCCATCAAGCGCAGATGGGGCATCAAGGACTACGGCTCCATCTTCCCGGGACACGGCGGTATTCTTGACCGTGTGGATTCCCTGCTTTTCTGCCTCATGGTATTCAACGGGATGATGATCCTGTGGGGGATTCTGTAATGAAACGCATTGTACTGCTTGGAGCTTCCGGTTCCATCGGCACACAGACACTGGATGTGATTTCCCAGCATCCGGACCTGTATCAGCTGACTGCCTTCGGTGTGGGAAGAAACATTGACATGGCAAGAAAGATCCTGAAGGATTTTCCGGTTGACCATGTGACAGTCGCAAGAGATGAAGATGCGGCAGTTCTTGCAAAGGAATATCCGCTGGTGCATTTCAGTGCCGGGGATGATGCGATGTGTGAGCTGGTCAGCAGTGCGGACTATGATGTCCTTGTGAATGCCCTGGTTGGCTTTGTCGGGTTCCGTCCGACCCTTGCGGCAATCCATAGCCATCATGATGTCGCCCTTGCCAACAAGGAGACACTGGTATGCGGCGGTGCTGTGATCAACAAGGCTCTGCAGGAATACCATTGCCATCTCTATCCGATCGACAGTGAACACTCTGCCATCTTCCAGTGCCTGCAGGGCAATTCAATGAAGCAGGTGAAGCGCCTGATCATCACCTGTTCCGGCGGTGCCTTCCGCAATAAGACAAGAGAAGAGCTCGGCAATGCCACTGTGGAGGATGCTCTGGCGCATCCCAACTGGAACATGGGTGCCAAGATCACCGTTGACTGTGCCAACCTCATGAACAAGGGATTTGAAGTGACGGAGGCA
>OMUX01000299.1 GCA_900314345.1 uncultured Erysipelotrichaceae bacterium
CGTGGGTATCAAAAAGCCGCATTAAGTTATCACAGAAATTTGCGGAGAGCCAAAAATATTTCTGAAAACTTGTTGAAAAAGTGTCAAAACATACAGCGGGTTCCGGAAATGATGGATATCCATTGGTATGCTATGATTCACCCACAGGAAGGGGTGCCCATGATTATCAATACCGGACAGCGCACGGATATTCCTGCATTTTATGCAGAATGGTTTGCCAGCCGTCTGAAGGAAGGCTTTGTCTGTGTACGCAATCCCTTCGACTTCCATGCCGTCACAAGGTATCAGCTCAATCCGGATGTGGTGGATCTGATCGGCTTCTGTTCCAAGAACCCGGCAGGGATGTTTCCGTACATGGATCTTCTGAAGCCGTATCATCAGTTCTGGTATGTCACCCTGACACCTTATGGAAAGGATATTGAGCCGAATGTTCCCGACAAGCATCAGGTGATCAGGGACTTTCAGCAGCTTTCCTCCATTGTCGGAAAAGCAAATATCGGCTGGCGCTATGATCCCGTCTTCCTTTCAAAGCGGTATGACATCGTCTACCATCTGCGCGCCTTTGAGACCATTGCGAAAGAGCTGGACGGATATACAGACATCGTCGTCATCAGCTTCATTGATCTTTATGAGAAGGTGAAGCGCAGTTTCCCGGAAGTGCAGGCAGTGCCGGACTATGAAGCGATCATGCTTGGAAAGCAGCTGATTGCCATCGCAAAGGAACATCACATGACCCTGAAGACATGCAGCGAAGGAACACTGCTGGAACCATACGGTGCTGACTGTACGGGCTGTATGACAGTGGATATGTATGAAAAGGCAATCGGGCAGAAGCTGAGCATGCCATCCTGGCATCCAAACCGTACAGGATGTGCCTGCTATCTTGCCTGCGACATCGGCGCCTATGATTCCTGCATGCATCTGTGCAGATACTGCTACGCCAACAATAGCAGAAGGAAAGTGCTGGAGAACCATGCACGCCATGATCCGCACTCTCCTTTCCTCATCGGAAATTACATGGAAGGCGACAGGATCCATGATGCCGTGCAGAAGTCCTGGCGGAAGGCACAGATCTCCATGGAAGAACTGCTGTGATCGTGTACAATATGTCAATGACTGAGGAAGAACATGATACTTTCACTGGAAGACATTAGCTTCAGATACGTAACACAGCCGATCCTTGACCATGTCAGCTTTGTGGTCAACGATCATGACAAGTGGGGAGTCGTCGGACTCAACGGTGCCGGCAAGTCCACATTGCTTTCCATCATGGCAGGCAAGGAAAAGGCGGATGATGGAAAGATCACGATGATGAAGGACTGCCGGATTTCATACTGCCCGCAGTCCATGGATTTTCCATCGGGGAAATCCGTATATGATACCGTCCGTTCCTGCATGAACGAAGAGACGGAAGTCTACCAGATCCACTCCATCCTGAACAAGCTTGGCATCACGGACTATGACCAGCAGATTGATATCCTCTCCGGCGGACAGAAGAAGCGGGTGGCTCTGGCAATTGCCTTAATCCTCAAGGCAGACCTGTACCTGCTGGATGAACCAACGAACCATCTGGACCAGGATATGATCGTCTGGCTGGAAAAATACCTGATGAAGGTGAACAAGGCGGTTGTGCTTGTCACCCATGACCGCTATTTCCTTTCAAGGATCACCAACCACATCGTGGAAGTCAACGACGGTCATCTTTATACCTATACCGGCGGCTATGCGGACTATCTTGAACAGCGGGAAATCAGAAGACAGCAGGCACTTGCCTCTGAGGCCAAGCGGCAGAACTACCTGCGCAGCGAAATTGAATGGATCCGGGCAGGTGCACAGGCCAGAAGCACCAAGCAGAAATCCAGGATCCAGCGCTATGAAAGAATCGCTGCCATGGAGGCTCCGAAGGAAACGCAGACACTGGAGCTGAAGTCTGCTGCGACAAGACTCGGCAGGAACACGATCGAGATCAGCCATATCTCCAAGGCATATGACAACAAGGTTCTGTTTTCTGATTTCAGCTGCAGTCTGCAGCGCATGGACCGCATCGGCATCATCGGACCGAACGGCTGCGGAAAGAGCACACTCCTGAAGATCATCATGGGACAGGTACAGCCGGATGCAGGCTCTGTATCCATCGGCGAGACGGTGAAGCTGGGGTATTTTGCCCAGCATAACGAAGTGTTTGAAAAAGAAGGCCAGAGAGTCATCGACTATCTGGAGGATTTCGGCAAGGTGGTCTATACCGCGGATCATGAGGAAATCTCAGCCAGCCAGATGCTGGAGCGTTTCCTGTTTGACAAGGACCGGCAGTATCAGCCGATTGCCAAATGCTCCGGCGGGGAAAAGCGCAGACTCTATCTTTGTTCCATCCTCATGCAGGCACCGAACATCCTGATCCTGGATGAACCGACCAACGACCTGGATACGGATACCCTGACGATCCTGGAAGGCTATCTGGAGGACTTCCATGGCGCAGTGCTGGCTGTCAGCCATGACCGTTATTTCCTGGACCGCATTGCCGATAAGCTCTTTGTCTTTGAAAACGGAACGATTCAGATCAAACAGCAGCTGTATTCCGACTATCTGGAAGAGAAGCAGAAGAAACAGTCAGAGCCGAAGGAAACAAAGGAAGACACAAGACCAAGACAGAACACTGTACGTCTGACATATATGGAAAAGAAGGAACTGGAGAAGCTCAATGAACAGGTTCCTGCCATAGAAGAAGAGGTTGCTGCACTGGAGGAACAGCTGAACAGTGTCACCGCCTATGAAGACATCCGCAGGATCTCACAGCAGCTGGAGGAAAGGAGAAAGCGGATGGAAGAGATGGAAAACCGCTTCCTGGAGCTTTCCGAGAAAGACCAATGACTCAGAAGAATATCAAG
>OMUX01000056.1 GCA_900314345.1 uncultured Erysipelotrichaceae bacterium
CAGACTGCAACTCTGTGACCGCCGGTCCGACTCCGGCAGGAACCTCCATTTTTTTTGAATCACCGGGGCCGTGGCGGAACTGGTAGACGCATCGGACTTAAAATCCGGTGGCAGCGATGTCGTACGGGTTCGATTCCCGTCGGCCCCACCACTTATGCATAATACAATCCAGGCTTCGGCCTGTATTTTTATATCTGAGGAAAGGGGGAGAGGAATATGGCAGTGATACTGATCATGACAGGATTGTTCCTGTACCTGTGCGAAGGCACAGGATCATGGTTATTGAAGATCCTTGCCATCGAGGATGACAGCTGTGCTGCACCCATCGGCTTTGCCCTGATCCTTTCCCTGTGTCAGCTCATTTATCTCTTCCCTGAACATCATCCGCAGGGAACCATGATGGCCATTGCCGTGATCTCCTTCCTGGTGCTTGCCATGGCCGGTACAGCCACCCGCTATGTCCACAAGGAAATCCGGAAACATGTTCTCCGGAAAGAGAACCTTGTCATCCTGGCAGCGGCTGTGATCTATGTCCTGCAGTGCAGAATGTCTGAGATTCCTTCTTCATCGCTTCCTTCCGGCTTCCTGCGTCTTCCATTAAAGGAACTGGTCGGGGAATGGCAGGTGTTCAACGGTCTCAGTGAATTCCGCTATTTCGGCACCGGGCTTTCCAATGCCATTGCATTAAGGCTGCATCTTTCTCCCATCGGTCTCAATGAGATGACAGCGTATGGCTTCGGTCTTCTCTACGTTGTCCTGTCTGTTTCCATGATCATCCGTATCATGAAAGGATTCCATTTACGGAACCAGTGGCTTGCCTTCGCCCTGAGTGCCTATCTGATCCTCTATGGCAACTATCTGACATGGGATGTCAGTATGGCAGGCAGGCTTTCCACCTGGTCTTCGTTCTTTATGCTGGTAAGCCTCTATATTGCCTATCTCTATGTCCGGCTGGAAACAGAACAGGTGAAATACCTGCTCATTCCTGCCTTCTTTGCAGGACTGTCCTGCCACAATGGCTTTGCCCTGGCAGGCATTGCCATCCTGTCGGGACTGATGCTGTATCATTTCTCCATCCGCAAGGCCGGCTGCTTCTTTGACTTCTTTGCTTTCCTGACACCGTTTGTGTTCTATCTGGCCATGCAGTTTGCAACAGTATTGCGCTGGGCAATGGTGATCTTCTGGCTGTGGTTCCTGCAGAGAAGAAGAAAGAAACAAGCCAGAAGGTGGATCAACCGCAGGGAGGAGTGGCTGTTCAACCACTGGCAATGGATCCTTGCCATCACGCCACTTCTCTTCATGGCTGCCTCCTTCATCCTTGTCTTCTTCACGGATTTCAGTGTCGGCTATGCCTGGTACTTCCAGGACTTCAACAGTCTTTCCGGCATCCGGGATTATCTTCTGGTTCATTCTGACCCCCTCAATATCATCCTTTCCATCTTCCGCTGGGGAGGAATCATCCTTCTTTTCCTGCATGCAAGGACCCCGGAGGATGACATGCTCAAGGTATTCATGATGGGGATGCTGCTGGTGTTTATCAATCCTTTATGTACACCGGCACTGGTTGCCGTCAATGGTACGGAAGTCTACCGCATGTACGAATGTACGTTCAATGCTTTGACAGAGTCTGTTTTGTTCCTGTATTTCTACCATCTCTGTGAATGGAACGCGGCAGGGCAGTGGATCCTGGAACTGACACTGTGTGCTGCATCCATTGCGGGAGCACTGGCATTGTTCTGATCTGCGAAGAAAACACCAGTATTTTATTGAGTCTGTCTGGTCAGACAGGCTTTTATTAACTATAATATTTATACAGAACTGTAAAAAATATCGAATAGGAGGCCTGCATGCGGTTTGAAAGAGAACAATATGTCAATGAACTGATCCGCCGTGAGAAAAACGGTCTGATTAAGATCATCACAGGCATGAGAAGAGCAGGGAAGTCATTCCTGATGAACACACTGTTTCATGAAAAGCTTCTGAAACAGGGGATTCCGGAAGATCAGATCATTTGTTTTGCCTTTGATACGGATGAAGATCTTGACAAGCTTCTGCCATACCTTCCGGAAGAACCTTTGAAGGTGAAGGATGAAAAAGGCCTGGAGAAAGTAAACGCAAGAAAATTCCGCGCTTATATCGCTGATCAGACTTCTGAAAAGAAAGACTACTGGCTGCTGCTGGATGAAATTCAGGAACTGGATGGTTTCGTCGGCACATTGAACGGCTTTCTAAGGCACGACAATCTGGATGTCTATGTCACGGGGTCCAATTCCAGAATGCTTTCTTCCAACATTGAGACGGAATTCCGCGGAAGGGGAAGTGTGGTTCATCTGCTGCCGCTGACATTCCGTGAATACTGCAGCGGACTTTCCCTCAGTACACAGGATGCCTGGAAGGAATATATCATTGCCGGCGGAATTCCGATTGTGGCACGCATGAGCAGTGAAAACGAAAAAAATGAATACCTGAAAGGTCTTTCGGAGGAAACATATATGAAAGACATCATTGCCCGCAATCATGTCAAGGAGGATCAGAAGCTGCGGGAACTTTTCAGCGTGACAGCTTCCTGCATCGGCTCCCTTATGAGTCCTTACAGCCTTTCCAAAACGTTCAAAAGTGTTACCGGCGATACCATTTCTGCTGAGACCATTGAGACATATCTCTCTTATTTCAATGACGGTTTTCTTACTTCAAGAGCATCCCTCTACAGCATTAAGGGGAAATCCTATATTGATTCACCGTTCAAGGTGTATTTCGAGGACATGGGGGTACGCAATGCAGTACTGAATTTCAGACAGATTGAAGAAACCTATATCATGGAGAACATCATCTACAATGAACTCAGGGCCAGAGGCTACAACGTAGATGTCGGACAGCTCAGTGTCCGTGAGAAAACCGAGAATAAGGATAAAAACAACAAACCGATTTACGCAGCGAAGAACCTGGAAGTGGATTTCATTGCAGCACTGGGAGATGACAAGTACTATCTGCAGTCCACGTTGAACATGGAGGATGAAGACAAAAGGAAGAACGAAAAACGTTCCCTCTACGGCATTAACGATTCTTTCCGGAAGCTTGTCATCACCAGAAATGGTCTGAAGCCATCACGGGATGAGAAGGGGATTGTGACAATGGACCTCTTTGACTTCCTGCTGGATCCGGAAAGCCTGAAGTACTGAAGCCTGACATTAGTACAAAAATGACTGTTGGTCAGATTGCATAAATGTGCTACTCTGAAAGCATCACGGAGTGAAACATGCGGAGCCATACAAAACAGATGATCAGGGATGCCCTTCTGAAGCGGCTGAATGAACAATCATTAAACAAGATCACAGTGCGCCAGCTGTGTGAAGACTGCGGCATCAACCACAATACGTTCTATTATTACTATTCCGATATCTATGCCATCATCCAGGAATGGTTTGAAGAAAGTCTTCAGAAGGCAAAGGAAGAATATGATGAATCCGCCTCCTGGGAGAAATCCTTCATCGCCGCCCTGCAGCCGGTGCTGGCAAACAAGAAAGCCATCGATCATATCTATCATTCCGTATCCAGAGAGAATCTGGAAAACTATCTCTATCGCATGAGCGGCGGTATTATGGAGCACTTCGTCAACCGCATCACCCCGGAAGTCAACGCAAAGGAGAGCGACCGGAAGCTCATTGCAAGGCTCTTTCAGTGTGCCCTGACCGAGATCTTTCTGCACTGGGTGGCAGACGGGATGAGTGAAGATCCGGAGGCATTGATCAACCGCACCGGATTCCTGACAGACGGCATGATTGAAGAAGCAC
>OMUX01000316.1 GCA_900314345.1 uncultured Erysipelotrichaceae bacterium
AAACATTTGAATTCAAGGACAAAGACGGTGAGGTACTGGATCTTGATGCTGACAAGATCGATACAAGCGGAATTGAATTCACTGTAACAGGACCAGATTCAGTTCCTCATAAATATACATATACACAGCTCAAGGAGAAGAACTTTGAATTGACTGGTTTGAGGGCTGGAACTTATACGGTTGAAGAGAGTAATTCATATATTGAGGGCTATTCACCTGCAAAAGTCACATATACGTTTGATGGTGCTGCTCATAACGGAAACAACTGTGAGCTGGAGCTGACAAAGGGCAATGAAAAAGAAGTTGCATTCAAAGATGAGTACAAGAAGCTTACGGGACGTGCAAGAATATCCTTCACTAAGAAGCTTACAGGCAGAGAGTGGACAGATGCTGACAATTTCAGATTCACTTTGACCGGAACGAATGAGGCAGCAAAGCAACTTCTTGAAAACAAGTCTTTGGTGACAACGGTTACGAAAGCAAACGCTGTAAAACCGGTCAGCTTTGAAAATCTTAACTTCGACAGTACAGGCGAATATAAATTCACAATCCAGGAAGAAAAAGGCAACGCAAAGGGAATCACATATTCAACTAAGGTATGCAATGTGGTTGTGAATGTGACAAACCTTGCAGATCAGGATAACCTGAATTCTCTGAAAACTGTTGTCACATATGACAGCAAGCAGGATATTCCGGAATTTGAAAACTCCTATGATGCAATGGGCAGTTTCAAGTTGTCTGCAGTGAAGCACCTCGAAGGACGTAATTTCAAGAAGGGTGATACTTGGTCATTCACTGTAACAGGTTCGGATGGCGCACCGTTGCCTGAAAAGACATCAGTGACGATTGCACCGGAGAGCGGCAATGATGCTGCAGTTGATTTTGACGCAATTCCATTCACACTGAAAGATGCTGGCAAGACTTATACCTACACGGTGATTGAGACTGGTTCAGTTGCCGGTGTCACCAATGATGCAAAGCATACTGTTACCGTTAAGATATCTGACAATGGCGATGGTACTCTGAAGGTTGAACCAACGTACAGCGATGGTGACGTTATGAAGTTCACCAACACATATACTGCTTCCGGTGAATTTAACCTTAGGGCAACAAAGCACCTTGAAGGAAGAAACTTCCAGAAGGGTGATTCCTGGACATTCACTGTAACAAGTGAAGAAAAAGGTGCACCACTGCCGAAGAATGGAACTGTGAAGATTACCCCGGAGAGTGGAAATGATGCTGATGTGGCCTTCGACGTGATCGAGTACACGGAAGCTGATATTGACAAGACTTACACCTACACTGTAACGGAGACAGGTAAGGTTGCCGGTGTCACCAATGATGCAAAGCATACTGTTACCGTTAAGATATCTGACAATGGCGATGGTATTCTGAAGGTTGAACCAACGTACAGTGATGGTGATGCTATGGTATTCACCAACAACTATGAAGCTTCCGGAGAATTGAAGCTCTCTGCAGTGAAACACCTCGATAACCGTGATTTCCAGAAGGGCGATACCTGGACATTTACAGTTACTGGTTCTGAAGGGGCACCGATGCCTGAAAAGACATCTGTGGCTATTGCGCCGGAGAGCGGCAATGATGCTGCAGTTGATTTTGACGCAATTCCATTCACACTGAAAGATGCCGGCAAGACTTACATCTACACGGTGACTGAAACTGGTTCAGTTGCAGGTGTTGCCAACGATGCAAAGGTACATACTGTAACGGTTAAGGTTTCTGACAATGGTGACGGTACATTGAATGTTGAAGCCAAGTACAGTGATGGTGATGCTATGGTATTCACCAATACATACAAGCCGACACCAACACCGACTCCTACGCCTACACCGGATACCGGGACAGGCGGACTAGTGATCAGGAAGACAGTTACCGGTAATGGTGATCAGAACAAGTACTTCAACTTTCATATCATGCTGAGCGCTGATATTACCGGCCAGTATGGAGATATTAACTTCGTACATGGCAGTGCTGATGTACAGCTGAAGTCCGGTGATGAGCTCAGTGCATGGGGCATCCCGAATGGCACAAGCTACTGGGTAACAGAAGCGGAAGCCAACAAGGATGGCTATACAACAACGATGAAGAATGAAACCGGCACGATCTACACAGGCGAAACACACTATGCTGAGTTCGTAAACAAGAAGGGCGGACACAATGATGTCTACACCGGAGATCATTCCAATCTCATCAAGTACTTCGGTACACTGATTGCTTCTCTGGCTGCTGCAGCATTTGCAGGAAGACAGCTGAGGAAGAACAGATAATCTGAAGCCAGATGAAAAGGTCTCGAGCGAGACCTTTTCATTTGGGACGATGATTGTATTGCTGGATTTGTTACTTTACATTCTCGGCAATGGTTCTTCCGGCAATCCTTCCGAATACGAAGCTGTCACCGATGCCGGAACCATCAATTCTCTGTGTACCATGGAAGCCGCCTGTGACTTCACCTGCCGCATAGAGACCAGGAATCGGGTTTTCATTCTCATCCAGTACCTGTGTGTTCTCATTGATCAGGATGCCGCCCATGAAGTAGTGAGCACCGACACCATACTTGAAGCCATAGAGGTTTCCTTCCAGTGTCTGTGCACCTTCCTTGCCAAAGGCATCATCGGTACCGTCTGCGACATCTTCATTGTAGGCATCCACTGTGTTCTGGAGGGTATCATGGTCAAGGTTCAGTTTGACCGCTAATTCCTCGGCAGTTCCTGCCTCCTGAATGTAGCCTCCGTCGATCATGTTCTGAATATCGTCATTCAGTGCACCTTCATCAAAGATCATATAGGCATTTCCATCAGGCTGGGATAATACTGCATCAACCATTTCGAATCCTTCCGGGGCAAAGCGCTCTGCATTGTCATTAACGACAATGGCATCGACCTGGAATCCTCCGGGAAGCTTGTTCGGTGTTACCATGCCATAGCCTTCAGCGACGACAGGGAATGTCTGGATCTGATCCAGATCAACGGTCTTTGCACCGACTGCTTCTGCCATGAGAAGTCCGTCACCTGTTGTAGGCGCGATTTCATCCGTTGTTGCATTGGCAAGTCTCGGTGCTACTTCTGCAAGCAGTTTCTGGTTCTTTCCAAAGCCGCCTGTTGCAAGCAGTATTGCCTTGCCGGTGAATGTCACATCATTGCCATTGTCATCCGTTGCAACAACACCGGTTACCTTTCCGTTTTCATCCTGTACCAGATCATGTGCTGTCATATTGGTATAGAGGTTTACATCGGTATTCGCCAGTGCTTTGGCAACGGCATTGGTCAGTGTAATACCGGTGGAACCGTCTTTTCTTGCCTGCAGCATGTAGTAGTTTGTGACAGGGTTTCTGGGATCTTCCTGGATGTCTGTCTCAAACTCTACACCAAGATCATCAGAAAGCCAGTTGATCACTTCACCGCTGTTTTCCGCAAAGGCATCGACAAGGTTTTCGCGTGCTTCTTCATTCTGCAGCTGGAGTTCTTCCAGTCCTGCTGCAGAGGCATTGGCAGAAGTATATGTTTCATCTGCCAGCTGTACTTCAGAATCTGCTGCATTGATGCCATTGGCTGCTGCAGGGGTGTTGCCTCCGGTCTTGCCGGATTTCTCCAGAAGGACGACGGAAGCACCGGCATTGCTTGCGGTGACTGCTGCGGTCATGCCTGCAGCACCGGCACCGACGATGATGATATCTGCGTCTGTGACATAGTCTGCAGCTTCTTCTGTGGAAGCCGCTGCTGCAGAGCTGACCATGCTTTCCGGATCTCCGCCTGCCTGGGTGATGGCATCCTTGAGTGCCTCCAGATAGGCATTGGAAGAGATTGTTGCACCGGAGACGGTGTCTGCCGGCACTGCCTGGTTCTCCAGCGTCTGTTTCGTGAGTTCTTCAATGGCTGTTGTTCCGATGCCGTCTGTTTCTGCATTGTCGGAAGTGATGTCTGTGATGCTGTTGGCATCGAAGGTGACATGCAGTGTCACATCGCCGTTTCTTCCGGCTGCTGTGGCATCATAGGTGCCCGGGGTGAACTTTCCTGCAGGTTCCGCTGTGGAAGCTGCTGCAGAGCTTGTGCCGCATGCACTGAGCATTGCCATGGCAAGAAGTGCAGAGGCTGCTTTCCTGAATGTATTCATGTATCTTTCCTCCCTGATCATTCATTCACAAGCGAAGTATAAATAAGAGGGATGTTCAAAGGAATGAACAATGTTGTACCATGGTGGCAACCGGAGGTTGCCACTGATGAATGATGAACAGCTCAGGACATTCCTGCTGATAGCAGAGAACGGAAGTTTCACGAAAGCAGAGAAGGACAGCTGGCTGAGCAAGCAGGCCATGATGAAGCAGATGAAAAGCCTGGAGGATGAACTGCAGGTGTCATTGTTTGAACGCAGCCATACCGGGGTGAAGCTCAGTGAGAAGGGGAAGATCTTCTGCAAGGGAGCGAAGAAGATCCTGAAGGAAGAGGAGCGATTGAAGGAATCATTGAAGGATACTGTCTCTATTGTCCGGATCGGCAATGTGGAACACCAGGCAGTTCTGGATCCGGTGAACAGTGCCTTTGTGAAGGCACACCCTGAAATCCCTCTGCAGAGGGTCGTACACCCGAACCACAGCGGGGAATGGAGAGTGGCAAACAATATCCAGGATGTGGCAGAGACCTTCCACCTGAAGAACAGCCCCGAGGCAGACAATACGGTATACCATCGCCTGCTGGATGTTCCTTACCGCATTGCCGTATCTCTGAAACACCCGTTATGCAGGTACAGGAAGGTTTCCCTTGCTCAGCTGACAGTATATGAAACCATGTGCTACCCGATCATGATGGAAGAGGAATACCTGAAGGAAGTCAGACAGGCATTCCATGTCCATCCGGAAAGACTGGTGGAACGCATGGATGTGGACAATCAGGTCAGCTGTGCCTATGAGTGCATGAATACAGACAGGATACTGATTACTGCCAATCCCTTCATTCTGTCCGTGGAAGGACTGAAACTGATTCCATTGGATCCAGGATGGACAAGGGAATACGGCATCCTTTCAAGAAAGGATGCAGGGACCGCTGTACAGACCTATATCGACTTTGCAGTGTCTTACTATACGGAACAAAAAGAGAACTGAAATCTGCAATTGGTGGTACACTCTGTATCCGTGAGTGAAAACAGAGAAAACAGCATCCTGGAAGGACCGATTGCCAGAAGAATGGCATTGTTTGCCCTGCCTCTTGCATTGAGCAGCATCCTGCAGCAGTTCTTCAACAGTGCCGATGTCGCTACGGTAGGACACTTTGCAGGAAGTACATCACTGGCAGCGGTGGGTGCCAATGTGGCCAATGTCGGTGTCTTTGTGAACTTCATTGTGGGAGCTTCCATCGGCCCCAATGTCATCATTGCAAGACTCATCGGTTTAGATAAGAAGAATGAAGTCAATGCCAGCATCCATGCAATTCTGGGGTTTGCCATTGTCTTTGGCCTTGCATTAATGGGATTCGGAGAGTTAATAACCCCGTAGCGTAGAGCGGAGGGGTTCATGGGTTGAATTCCCCTCGGCT
>OMUX01000033.1 GCA_900314345.1 uncultured Erysipelotrichaceae bacterium
TCCATTAATTTGAGTGGCTTGAAATCATATGCAGCAGGCTCTTCTTCACCGTTCCGTTTCACAAGCATGGCTTCATCCATTCCCTTTTGGAAGAAAACAATGCCTGCAGTCTCTGCACATTATCAGTATCTTCACTGCTTTCTGCTTCATTGCCACCAGGAATTCTGTTTCAAAGGTCTCCGTCAAAGGACAGGAAACGTGTTTCCGTATCCCCTTCCGCAATCATGCAGTATTCTTCACCGGAAACAATGAATTCAATCCGATCACCGCTTTCCACCTGAAATGTCACATATTACGTTCTTGAGAAATTCACTATAAAGCCATAAGCACCGGAAATATTCCCTCGACAGGCTGCTGTGGGAGAGCCATAATCCTGAACACTCGGGTATGGGAAAGACAGCATTCTGCACTCTTCCTTTTTTCAGGAGATACGACATCTGCTTGTGAAATAACGCATTATTCAGACAGATTATGAAATCTGTTGAAAGCGCTTCCAGTTCATATTGTCTAACCTCCCTTCAAAGTGTTAAGAAGAGGTTAAGAGAACCACCATCATCAGACATCATGAACAGGAGGAAGCTTATGCGTCCATTGAACGAAGCAAGCCTCAAAGCGATTGACGACATCGTCATGAGGCACCGCAACCAGCAGGGACCGGCCATCGAAATGCTGCATGAAGTGCAGGATCAGCTTGGCTGCATCCCCTTTGAAGCCATGGAAAGGATCGCAGATGCCACAGGCACCAGCGTTGCAAACATCTATGGCATCGTCACCTTCTATGCTGCCTTCACAACAGAACCCAAGGGTAAGCATGTGGTCAATGTTTGCCTTGGCACAGCGTGCTATGTCAAGGGATCCAGGGCCCTTGCAGAGAAGCTCGAGGAGGAAACCGGCGCGAAGCTCAACAGCACAAGCCCGGACGGTCTTTTCTCACTGGATGCGACCAGGTGTCTTGGTGCCTGCGGTCTTGCGCCGGTATGCATCATTGACGGCAAGGTCCATGGCAATGCGCTTCTGGATGACACGGTGATCAATACCATCCGCAGGATCAAGGAACAGGAGGCAGCCGCATGAGCACAAGGATTGAAAACAGGCGGCAGCTGGATGAAAAAGCGGAAGCCATGAAGAAGATCATGGCTGACCGCATGGGCGGATTACAGCCTGGTGATCACAGCCATATCACGATCCTCTGCTGTGCCGGCACAGGCTGTTCTGCCGGCGGCAGCCAGAGCAACCTTGCATTGTTCGAGCAGCTGGTGAAGGAACACCATCTGGAGGATACCGTAACGGTAAGCAGGACGGGATGTTTCGGGCTCTGCCAGAAAGGTCCGATCACCGCTGTCTATCCCGACAGGATCTTCTATACCCATGTGGACAACGATGCGGTCAGGCGTATCTTCAACGAACACATCCTGCAGGGCATGCCCGTACAGGACCTGGAAATGCATGATGTGGATCCACAGGGAAACAAGGTCTACGGTCTTGAGAACATCCGCTTCTATCAGAAGCAGATGCGCATTGCCCTCAGGAACTGCGGTGTCATTGATCCGCAGAATATCGATGAATACATCGCCACGGGCGGCTACCGTGCCCTTTGTACTGTTCTTTCTGAAATGACGCCCCAGCAGGTCATTGATGTTGTCAAGGCATCAGGATTAAGAGGACGCGGCGGTGCAGGGTTCCCGACCGGGAAGAAATGGCAGTTTGAAAAGGATCAGAAGGACAGCGAGAAGTATGTCATCTGCAATGCTGATGAAGGAGATCCCGGTGCCTTCATGGACCGTTCGATCCTGGAAGGTGATCCGCATTGTGTGTTAGAAGGTCTTGCCATCATGGCCTATGCCGTAGGTGCCCACCATGGCTACATCTATGTACGTGCGGAATACCCCATCGCCGTGCAGCGTCTGAGAATTGCCATTCAGCAGGCGGAAGATTACGGCTTCCTTGGCAGAAACATCTTCTCTTCCGGCTTTGACTTTGATCTGGAGATCCGGCTTGGTGCCGGGGCGTTTGTCTGCGGTGAGGAGACAGCACTGATTGCCAGCATTGAAGGAAAGCGCGGCATGCCTTCGCCAAAGCCTCCCTTCCCTGCTGTGCATGGCGTCTGGGGCAAGCCGACCTCCATCAACAATGTCGAGACATTAGCCAACGTTGCCCAGATCATCGACAAGGGTGCCGCCTGGTATGCCTCCATCGGCACAGCGGATTCCAAGGGAACCAAGGTGTTTGCCCTGGGCGGAAAGATCTGCAATACCGGTCTTGTGGAAGTACCGATGGGCACCACCCTGCGGGAGATCATCTTTGATATCGGAGGCGGATGTCCCAACGGAAAGAAGTTCAAGGCTGTGCAGACCGGCGGACCAAGCGGCGGCTGTCTTACAGAAGCAGAGCTGGATACCCCGATTGACTACGGCAGCCTGCAGAAGGCAGGATCCATGATGGGGTCCGGAGGAATGATCGTCCTGGATGAAGATAACTGCATGGTGGATGTGGCAAGATTCTACATGGACTTCATATGTGATGAATCCTGCGGCAAGTGCACGCCTTGCCGTGTGGGAACGAAACGGTTATTGGAAATGCTGACAAGCATCACCGAAGGCCGTGCAGCACTCGATACGCTGGTTGAAATGGAGGATCTCTGCCATGAGATCAAGGATACGGCACTGTGCGGTCTTGGACAGACAGCTCCAAACCCCATCCTCTCCTCCCTTTCCCGCTTCAGGAAGGAATATGAAGCACATGTGATGGACAAGCGGTGTCCTGCCCATGTATGCAAGGATCTGCTTGTCTACAGCATCGATCCGGAAAAGTGCCACGCATGTTCCCTTTGTGCAAGAAACTGCCCGGTCCATGCCATCTCCGGTGTTCCGGCAAAACAGCCCTTCAGGATCGATACCAGCAAGTGCATCCGCTGCGGTACCTGCATCAATACCTGCCGCTTCGGTGCTGTAGAAAGGAAGTAAGGCCATGAGTGAAATCCACATGCGGATCAACAACCGCGATATCACTGCGGAAAACACGGATACGATCCTTACCGCCGCCACAAAGGCGGGCATTCAGATTCCGACGCTCTGCTATCTCAAGAACGTCATCAAGACCGGTGCCTGCAGGGTATGCCTGGTCGAGGTCAAAGGCGCAAGAGCCCTGCTTTCCGCATGCACCACACCGGTATCGGAAGGCATGGAGGTATGGACCAACAGTGAGCGGGCCATCAAGGGACGCAAGACCACGGTTGAGCTGATCATGTCCAACCACAACAAGAACTGCCTGTCCTGCAAACGGAACCAGAACTGCGAGCTGCAGAGGCTGTGTGAAGAGCTGGGCATCCGTGACAACCGCTTTGAAGGAGCACATACAAAGCCGGTGTATGAAGATGCTTCCTGGGGCATTGTCAGGGATACCAGCAAGTGTGTGCTGTGTGAACGGTGCATCGGTACCTGTGCCAATGTCCAGGGACTTGGCATCCTGGGACTGGAAAACCGTGGCTTCAATACGATCTGCGGACCGGTGCAGAACCGTTCGTTCAATGATGTCAACTGCATGCAGTGCGGCCAGTGCATCAATGCCTGCCCGGTTGGTGCCCTGACGGAAAAGGAGAACATCACCGATGTCATCCAGGCACTGAATGATCCAGACAAGGTTGTCATCTGTCAGACTGCCCCTGCTGTACGTGCGGCACTTGGTGAAGAATTCGGCATGCCGGTTGGCACAAGGGTCACGGGAAGAATGGTGGCGGCACTGAAGCGCTGCGGCTTTGACCGTGTATACGATACAAACTTCGGTGCGGATCTGACCATCATGGAGGAAGGCAATGAGCTGATTGAACGCCTGACAAACGGCGGTATTCTTCCCATGATCACAAGCTGTTCCCCGGGCTGGGTGAGATACTGTGAATACCAGTATCCGGATCTTCTGCCCCACCTTTCCACGGCAAAGTCCCCGCACATGATGTTCGGTGCCATATGCAAGACCTACTGGGCAGAGAAGCATAACATTGATCCAAAGAGAATCTATGTCGTATCCATCATGCCGTGCACGGCAAAGAAGTCCGAGATTCACAGCCCCGAATGCCATACCGGTGATTATCAGGATGTGGATGCCGTACTGACCACCAGGGAAGCCGGCAGACTCATCAAGATGTACGGCATGGATGACCTGGAGGCACTGGTTCCGGAAGAATATGACCAGGACTTCCTGGGCGAGTACAGCGGTGCCGGTGTCATCTTCGGAGCTACCGGAGGCGTCATGGAAGCGGCATTGCGCACGGTGAAGGAACAGCTGGACGGAAAGAAGCTGGAGCGTGTGGATTTCATGGAATGCAGAGGTCTTGCCGGTGTGAAGGAAGCGCAGGTGGAGGTCGGCGGGAAGAAGCTCTGGATTGCCATTGCAAGCTCCATGTCCAAGGCAAAGCCATTGCTCGATGATATCCGTGCCGGTGTATCGAAATATACGTTCATTGAGATCATGGGATGCCCGGGCGGCTGTATCAACGGCGGCGGTCAGCCGATCATCTCTGCAAGGAAGAAAGCAAGCAGGCTTGGCTACAGCTACAAGGATCTTCGGGCAAAGGCCCTGTATGATGAGGATGCCTACAAGGCCATCCGTGTATCCAAAGACAACCCGCAGATCCAGGAGCTCTACCGGAATTTCCTCGGACAGCCTGGCAGTGAGAAGGCAGAACAGCTGCTGCATACCAGCTATACCCCGAAGCATCGCTACAACTTCTGAGTACTTGGCATATAATAGTTCCGGAGGTTTTTCATGAAACGTACGGAAACAAGAGTGATCCATGTCGGAAAGGTACAGATCGGCGGCCAGAACCGGTGTGTTCTGCAGTCCATGACCAATGTTCCGGCAAAGGATGTACAGGCTACGGCAGACCAGATCAATGAACTGGAAGCCCATGGCTGTGAAATTGCCAGAATCGCGGTTCTCGATGAAGAGGATGCGGAAAGCATCGGTGCCATCAAGAAGCTTGTGAACCTGCCGATTGTGGCGGATATCCATTTCAATTACCTGCTTGCTTTGAAGGCTGTGGAACAGGGTGTGGATGCCATCCGCATCAACCCCGGAAACATCGGTTCCAGAGAACATACCGAAGCAGTCGTCAATGCCTGCAAGGCACATCATGTCCCGATCCGCATCGGCATCAACGGCGGCTCCCTGGAGAAGCAGTTCCTGGATCAGTATGGCTTCGGGGCTGAGGCCATGATTGCCAGTGCAAAGCGTCATGTACAGATCCTGGAAGATATGGATTTCCATGATATCTGCCTGTCCTTCAAAAGCTCCAACGTCGAGCTGACGATTGCCGCCTATGAGCTTGCCTCAAAGACATTCCCCTACCCTCTGCACCTTGGTGTGACAGAGGCAGGCGGCTTTACGGAGTCTGCCGTCAAGTCCAGTGCTGCACTTGGCACACTATTGCATGAAGGCATCGGAGACACGATCCGCATCTCTGTCTCCGGTCCGCCCAAGGATGAGCTGATCATCGGCAAGCAGCTTCTGAAGTGCTTTGGTCTCATTGAGAATGTGCCTGATCTGATTGCCTGCCCGACCTGCGGAAGGATTCAGTACAACATGCTGCCGTTAGTGAAGGAGATGGAGGACTGGCTGTCCACCATCCATTCCGATGTCACGGTTGCCATCATGGGCTGCCCGGTCAACGGCATGCAGGAAGCCGGCCGCGCGGATGTCGGTGTTGCCGGAAGCTATGATTCCGGACTGCTGTTCCGGGACGGAGAAATGGTACGCACCGTACCGCAGGACAAGCTGGCAGAGGAGCTCAAGAAGGAAGTCCTTGCCGTCATTGAAGAGAAAAAGAAAAAAGCCTGAATGATTCTCAGGCGCATGCCGCAGGTCATGTCTGCGGCTTTTCTGTATCCCTCAGTGCTTCAAGCCTTGTCTGATCATACTTCCCGCTTCTCAGCATTGCAATCTCAATGGCGTAGGGCGGCTTCTTGTCAATATAAGGCGTCTCCAGGATCTTCGTGATATGCTCTGTACGTTTGTTTGATGCAATGGCGTGCAGGGTGTCAAAGCTGATGGTACCCTGCCCGATGTTTGCATGACGGTCCTTGTGCGCACCTCTATCATTCTTCGAATCATTGAGGTGGATGACCTTCAGGTTTCTTAAACCGATAACATGGTCAAATTCATCCAGCACTGCATCAAAGTCATGGACATCATAGCCAGCATCGTTGATATGGCAGGTATCCAGGCAGATGCCGTAATGTTCCGGATGATCCAGTCCGGAAAGGATTTCCTCCAGCTGTTCAAAGGAGGTGCCGATCTCACTGCCCTTGCCGGCCATTGTTTCAAGGCAGATCACCACATTGCCAGGCAATGTGCCGATGCTGTTGAGCAGTGCCGTGCAGGTCCGGATGCCTGTCTCAGGATCCGTGGTGGTGTAGCTTCCCGGATGCAGCACAAGATACTTCGCGCCGATCTCTGCAGTACGGTTTACTTCAGAGATCAAAAAGTCATGGGCAAGCTCCTGTACTTCCGGTTTGACGGAGTTTGCCGGATTGATGAGATACGGGGCATGGATGATCATGCGTTCCATGGGGATATGATTCTGCTCCATGAGCTGCTGTGCTTCCCTGACATGCATGTCCGTGATGGGTTTCCGTACGGTGTTCTGCGGGGCTCCGGTATAGAGCATCAGGGCATCACAGCCATAGCTGAGTGCCTCTTTGACAGAGCCTTCCAGAAACAGCGGAGCATTCATCTTCACATGACAGCCAAGGATCATGAACCGCCGCCTTCCCTTCTCTCTCTTGCGCGCTGCTTGTACATGGCTGTGCGTTCTTCCTTGATCTTGGTGCGGATGAAATCACGGCGCTTCTCCTGCTGCATCTTCTTGATGGCAGCGGCACGCTTCTTCTTGTATCCGGGACGGACCTTGGTGTTCTTCTTGGTCATCATCATGGAGATCTTCTTGTCCATCTCATCATCCGGACGTTCACGTTTCTGTCCATACGGACGCAGATCCTGCCAGCCGCCATGGTATCTTCTGTGTTCAAAGTGAATACCCTGGCGCATGAGGGTGCGGATGCTTGCATCATCGCTCTCCTTGTACAGGGCAAAGCATGTGCCCTTTCCGCCGCCTCTTCCGGTTCTTCCGGCACGGTGGATATAGAATTCCAGATCTCTCGGGAAGCCGCAGGAAATGACATGGGTCACGGTAGGAAGGTCAATTCCTCTTGCGGCAAGATCCGTTGCGACAACGAAGGTCTTCTCAGCTGATTCAATCTGCTTCATGGCCTGCTTGCGCTTCCTGCTTTCCAGATCTCCGTGCAGTTCCGTGACATCCAGATGCTTCTTCCTGAGGTCTTCGGCAATGCCGGCAGCCTCTTCCCTGGTATTGGCAAAGATCAGGCATATATAGGGCTGGAAACCCGGCAGGATGCTCAGGATGACCTCACTGTAGCTATGGTGATAACAAGGAATCAG
>OMUX01000022.1 GCA_900314345.1 uncultured Erysipelotrichaceae bacterium
AATGCATGAAGCATATCAGAACTATGGTCTGCAGTATGACCTGGCGTCCTTCTGCTTTCTGGACTGGGTCAGAACGGATGTAACAGCTGAAGTATTTGCGTCAGGCACCGGAACAACAGACTGGAAGAAATGGCCCGGGGAGATGGAACATTTCCCTGAAGAGGGCAGCTTTGATCTGAAGCCATACCAGGATCAGATGCTGGAGGCAGGCTTCCGGCGTTTCATCATTGGCAGACAATGGCAGCAGCTGCACCGCTATGCACGCACAAAGCATGTATCATTGATCGGACAGATTCCCTTCTGTGAAGAAGAAGACAGTGCCGCCGGATGGTGGAATCCATCTGTTTATAAAGAAAAAGGATATGCATGGACAGAACTCATGAAGATGCCCTCTGTCTTCACGGATTACATCCTGAGTGCAGGGAAGAACTATGACGGCCTTCTTCTGAAGGATGCACAGGAGATCCTTTCGCATCAACAGGAATTCAAAAGCATATATGAGGTCATACACCGGAACAGTCCGGAACTTCTTCTGTTATCCGTTGATCCGGAAGTGATGTCGTTTCTTCAGACCTTATGAATCATTCAGATCCTGTTCAGCCCTGAAGAGGGAAAGCAGAGTATAATGAGCAGGTCAGACAAAGGAGCATTATATGTCATTATTCTTGCAGATTCTGAAATCCATCGTCTTCGGCATCGTGGAGGGCATTACGGAATGGCTTCCGATCTCTTCCACGGGTCATCTGATCCTGCTCAATGCAGTCATGCCGCTGACGGACAACCAGCAGTTCTGGGATCTTTATAAATACATCATCCAGCTCGGCGCCATCTTTGCCGTCATTGTTCTCTACTGGGACAAGCTCTGGCCGTTTTCACCGAAGAAGAGTGAAAAGGAAAAGAAGTCCACATGGAATACATGGATCAAGATCATCATCGCCTCGATTCCCACAGGCATCGTCGGTGTTCTCCTGAATGACTATGCAGATGAACATCTTTCCACACCAACGGTTGTCGCCATTGCCTTGATTCTTTATGGCGTCCTGTTCATCGTCATTGAAAACAGAAGGAAGAAGCCGCGCATGAAGACCGTCGGTGGCATTGATGCGAAGACTGCCTTCTTCATCGGATGCTTCCAGAGCCTTGCCGTTGTACCGGGAACCTCCCGCTCCGGCAGCACGATCCTTGGTTCCATCCTGCTTGGCACAAGCAGAAGCGCAGCTGCAGAATTTTCATTCTTCCTGGCCATTCCGGTCATGTTCGGTGTATCACTTCTCGAACTGATCAAGCACGCCGCTGCCGTCACGGCAGGGGAGCTGGTTGTCATGATCGTCGGCATGGCAGTTTCCTTCATTGTTTCCGCCATTGTCATCCGTTCCCTGATGCGCTACGTGCGCAGGCATGACTTCAGGATCTTCGGCATTTACCGCATCATCCTGGGTGTTCTGATCCTCATTCTTGCCCTGGCAGGCATCCTGCCGTCGGTGGTCAATGCCTGAGGCAGGTCTGACAATCCCGGCATTGTTCCTGGAAGGACTGCTGTCCTTCTTTTCACCATGTGTCCTGCCTTTGATTCCGCTGTATATGGGCTATCTTACGGCGGACCTTTCCAAAGAGGATCTGAACAAAAGCCAGCGCAGGGTAAGAACCATGGTGCTGACATTGTTCTTCGTGCTTGGCATCTGCACGGTCTTCTTCCTTGCCGGACTCGGCTCCTCGGCCCTGCATTCCCTTTTCAGCAGTCATACGATTGCCTTCCAGATTGCCGGAGGCACGCTGTTAGTCATTCTGGGACTTTCATCCCTTGGCATCATTCAGATTCCCTTCCTTGAACGGGAACACAGGGTGAACACCGCACAGAAGGGAAAGATGAACATCTTCCGCGCTTATCTCATGGGCTTCTTCTTCTCCTTTGCCTGGTCTCCCTGCATCGGCCCGCTGCTTGCTTCAGCGATCCTTGCGGCAAGCCAGGCAGCTTCGAAAACAGAAGGCTTTGTCATGATCGGCGCCTATTCTCTTGGCTTCATTATGATCTTCCTGCTGTTAGGACTGTTCACAGAAGAGGTCCTGTCAGCCTTGAAGAAGCACAGGAATGTTGTGAAGGCCACCGGCATCCTGGGCGGGACAGCTGTACTTTGCATGGGTGCCTGGATGCTGTACAAAGGGAACAGTTCCCTGGCAAGACTGGAAGGGAATACCATGGCTGCAGCTGTCAGTGATGAAACAGCTGCGCCGGCGGAGGACGGTTCTTCTTCCGCTGCATCTGCAGAAAGCACACCGGCGTCAGAAGATGCACTGGATATTGAAAAATATGACTTCACGCTTCCCGATGCCGAGGGAAACATGGTGAGCATGTCGGACTACAAAGGCAGGACCATTCTGGTGAACTTCTTCGGCACCTGGTGCCAGTACTGCAATCTGGAGCTTCCGGATCTGCAGGAGGTCAATGACACCAGGGATGATGTGAAGGTCCTGCTGATTGCCTATCCAGGGTTCAATGGCGAAGGTGATCCTGAATACGTGGAACAGTACATGAAGGACAACGGCTATTCCATGGACATCCTGTATGACATGGATGGCAAGGTCACAAGCATGTACGGGATCAGCGGCTATCCGACTTCCTATATCATGAAACCGGACGGAACCTTCCTGGGCTATATGCCCGGCTATATGGAAAAGGATCTCATGGAGCAGGCACTGGCTGAAGCTTCACAATGAAATTCATAGACATGCATGCATAAGAAAGCGGAAAATTCGGGCTTCCCAATAAAGATGTTTGTGCTATAATCTGTTCGTCATGAGAGAGGCACTTTAAAAAAAACGGCTGTTGATCGGCCGGGTGTGTTTAAAGCCTCTCTTTTTTCGTTAGAAAAAAGAAAAGGACGGAGGGGAGAAAAGGATTATGAAGTACATTTTCGTTACAGGCGGTGTTGTTTCAGGACTGGGCAAGGGCATTACAGCGGCTTCCCTTGGCAGACTGCTGAAGCAGCGCGGCCTCAAGGTGATTTCGCAGAAGCTGGATCCGTATATCAATGTGGATCCGGGCACCATGTCG
>OMUX01000370.1 GCA_900314345.1 uncultured Erysipelotrichaceae bacterium
GAAGATATGGTTACCATCATGTGGGCAAATGAACCGTTTGATCCGGAACATCCGGATACATTCTACGAAGAGGTCTGATCCATGCGCATTGCTTTCGTGAATTCCGTTGCGGGTTATGGGAGTACCGGCCAGATCGTTTATTCCCTCAGCCGTCTGCCAGGGGTTCAGGGAAGGATTTACTATGGCCGCAAGGAGAACCTGACAGATGCAGATGTCTACCGGATCACTGATTTCAAGGGAAATGCTGTTCATGCAATGGATACGTTTCTCATGGACAACCAGGGCTTTGCCAACAGACGTGAAACAGAGAAGATGGTTGAGAACCTCAAGGCATTCGATCCGGATCTGATTCATCTTCATAATCTGCACGGGTATTACCTGAATACAGAAGTATTGTTCAGTTATCTGAAAGAAAGCGGCAAACCGGTTGTCTGGACATTCCATGACTGCTGGCCTTTTACTGGGCATTGCGCACATTATGACAGCTTCCATTGTGAACAGTGGAAAACAGAATGCAGGAAATGCCCTGCGATCCATACTTATCCTGTTTCTTTCAACGGTATGCGCGTGAATAAGAATTTCAACCGGAAAAAGGAACTTTTCACTTCCCTTGGAAGGCAGCTGACCATTGTAACACCGTCCTTCTGGCTGGAAAGCCAGGTAAAGGAATCTTTCCTTTCTGAGACAAGAGTCCGTACGATTCACAATGGCATTGATCATACTGTTTTTCATCCGGTCCGTACAAACTTCCGGAAGAACAACCATCTGGAAGATAAATTCATCATCCTTGCGGTTGCCAGCATCTGGACGGAAAGCAAGGGCCTGCAGCAGCTGGCAGAAATGTCAAAGCGATTAGAAGAAAACATGACTATGATCGTTGTTGGTGTAACCCCAAAACAGAGAAAACTGTTTTCTGATAATACAATCTGTCTGCAGCGTACGGAAAACCAGAAGGAACTGGTAGATCTGTACTCCAATGCCGATGTATTTGTAAACCCTACGCTGGATGAGACTTTGTCGCTGGTGAACATTGAAGCCAATGCCTGCGGGTGCCCGGTGGTGACCTTCAATACCGGCGGAGCACCGGAGACAATCAGTGAGAAATCCGGCATAGTTGTGGAACGCGGTAATGTGGAGGAAACACTGCAGGCAATCAGGAAGATTCATAATGAAGAAATATCTTTCAGCCGCAAAGACTGTGAGAAGAATTCCATGCAGTTTGATGTACGGCAGATGAAAGCTGCTTATGGGCAGCTGTATCAGGAAAGGACCGGACTTCTGCTGTGAGAGTCTGCTGGATTTCCAATATTCCTTCCCCATATAAGGTTGCCCTCATGAATGAACTGGGAAAGTATGTCGAGCTTCTTTGTCTGTTCGAAAAACAGACGGAAGTGGGCAGGGAAGCGTCCTGGTATGATCATGCCTTCAGTAATTTTGAAGGCGTTTTTCTGAACAAGAAAAATGAATCTGAAATGCTGAAGAAGGCAGTCTCTGAATATGACTGCCTCATCAATGCGGACTATTCCAACCACGTTTGCATCAAAGCTTCAAAGATGTTTCACAAGGCAAGAAAACCTGTTTTCATGTACGCTGACGGTGGTCTTGTTATTCCAAGAGGTCCGGTGGACCTGGTGATCCGCTGGGCCATGAACCTTTGCGACTGGTTCCTGAGCTCCGGCAAAGAGACAGACAAGTACCTGGAATACTACCATGTACCAATGGACAGGGTGCTTCATTACCGCTTTTCATGCATGAGTGAATCTGAGATTGCCGAAGCTTCCCGAATGTCCGGACTGAAAGAACAGTGCCGTACTTCATCCGGATACAAGGAACAGGTCATCGCCATCACAGTAGGACAGCAGATTCCGCGCAAGGGAATTGATATCCTCGCAAAGGCAGATGCACTTCTGAAGGACCTTGATCTTGGCATTTATGTTATCGGCGGAAAGCAGGAAGAAAACGTACAGAAGATCATTGAAGAAGAACATATTACCAACATGCATTTCATTCCCTTTCTTTCCAAGGAAGAGATTGCAGGATACTATGCTGGTGCTGATTTCTATGTCATGCCGACAAGGTATGATATCTGGGGGCTGGTGATTAATGAAGCAATGTCCTATG
>OMUX01000144.1 GCA_900314345.1 uncultured Erysipelotrichaceae bacterium
TGAGCAGGACTATGAGACTGCATGGAAGTTTTTTGAAGAAAAATTCAGAAAACAGGACTAAACAGGAGCCGTTATGATTAGCGAAGGAACGCTTAAATACATCTCTCAAGTTTTCTGCGGGGACATTACTGGATTCTATGCGTATAAATCTGGTCCGAGTTTGGTATCTTTTTTCAATAATTGGTTTGGGTATACGGATGTATACGGTCAAGGTTTCCCATCAAGATGGGCTTATGTTTACGATAAACTTGTTGATCTGTTCAATAGTAGAAGATTGGACATGTTCTTCAACATTGTATTGAGAAAACCATACATCATGGGAGACCTTGGTATTACTGAGGTAGAAGCAGCTGATAAATCAGAAGAAATATTGTCAGAATTCAATCGGTCTCTTGGGACTGACCAATATATTATTGTTCATAACGGCAATGAATATCATCTGATAGAAAGAAGCGAAGATCTTGTACTTATTGGAAGCGGTGGTTTTGCAAATGTTTACAGGCAGAAAACCACGGGGCTTATCATTAAAAAGCTAAAAGACGATTTTATTACCGATGAGGGGATACGTAGCAGATTTAAGCGTGAATTCTCTATTACAAAGTCTCTTCAAGATTTGCATGGAATAATCGCTGTGTTTTCCTATGATGAAGGTTCTTGTTCTTACACTATGGAACCTGCTGAACAAACCCTTGAAGACTATGTGTTAAATAATCGGTTAACCGACGAGGTAAAGCTTAATTGCATCCGGCAAGTACTGTTTATTATGACAGAAGTACACAAAAGAGATGTAATTCATCGAGATCTTAGTCCTAACAATATTTTCATTATTTCTGGCATGCTAAAAATAGCAGATTTTGGATTAGGAAAGGATTTGAATGTATTCACCTCTCACCAAACTCTCTATACCAATGCTGTAGGACAGTATTACTACTGCGCGCCGGAGCAGTTTATGATGCTGCGTGATGCAGACAAACGAAGTGATGTGTATTCTCTTGGAAGAATCATTAATTTTGTTATGAATGGTGATCCAAGAAACTCAAATCACATTTTTAGAAGTGTTGCAGAAAAGGCAACGAATTCTGACGCGGCATATCGCTATGCCGATGCCGGACAATTAGCGATATTCCTGGAAAAGTCAGTAGCGTATCATGCACAAGAAAATCGTACTGAACAAATCGAAAGAAAAATACAAAGCCATACATATGATGAAGATGTCGAGAGCTACATTTATGATATGAATGGAGAACAACTCTGTAAATTCTTGCTTTCTGGGAAAGCAGGGGCTTCTGATGTCTTAGTTGCATTCATGAGAACAAGTGAGGATCATGCACAGCATATAATTCAGGGCATTGAGAGCTCATTCAGAGATGTTTGTAAAACATTTGAGTCAAACGATCCGTTTGCAAGCTTCTCAGCAAGGGTAATAAGAGGAAACTTTTCGTTTGTCGTAAAAGAGACGGCGGCAACTATATTAAGGTATGTTGCATGGGACGTGAATAGATTCTATGCCCAGCACATTGTAGAAGATCTTATAGGCGAGGGCATTGAGCCTATGTTAGAGGATGTTATCAAGCAATAGAGGGAGGATGTGCAGTATGTTACCATCCATACTTGCAAAACAATTAGAGAAGGGTATCGGGGATTATATTGAGACAACATTTCCGATGACCAATGAGCCGTTCAAAGGCTCCGTAGAAAAGCTGCTTGCTACGAAGGACTCAGTTTACCATGAGCCCTATGTTGCTGTGCGTCTTCCCTTCCGAGTAGCGCCGGAGATGCCTACATGTTTTGAAGCGATTCACCCGGAGTATCTCCCATATGTCCATCAGCAGAAAGCTTTTGATCGTTTGACGGGTGATGATGGACGGTCAACCTTGGTTGCGACGGGAACCGGTTCCGGTAAGACAGAGTGTTTCCTGTATCCGATTCTGGAGTATTGCTATAAGCATCGTGGCGAACGGGGCATCAAGGCTCTGATCATCTATCCGATGAATGCACTGGCATCCGATCAGGCGAAGAGAATCGCAGAACTGATCCATCACAGCAATGAGCTTCGCGGTAACGTGCGTGTCGGTATGTACGTCGGCGGCCAGGAAGAAACACCGGCGCGTATGATGTCAGAACATGGCGTTATAACGGATCATGAAACACTGCTGAACAATCCGCCCGATATCCTGATGACCAACTATAAGATGCTGGACTATCTGCTGGTTCGTCCAAAGGATGCTATTCTCTGGCAGGATAACGAGGCGGAAACACTCAAATACATTGCAGTTGACGAATTACATACGTTTGATGGTGCACAGGGTACTGATCTTGCGTGCCTGCTACGTCGTCTGAAACGCCGTTTGGGTATCTATGACGGCTATTTGTGCTGCATCGGAACATCGGCAACGATGGGCTCGAAGGATAACAATAGCAGCATCATTGAGTATGCAACAGAGATCTTCGGGGAGTTCTTTGAGAGAGATGCGGTTATCACGGAAGACCGTCTGAGCGCGACAGAGTTCTTTACGGACGCTGATATAACGCATTTTGATATGCCTTCTCCGGAGCAGGCGCTGGAACTTGGCCGGCTAGCGGGAGAAGACGAGGTCGCTGCATATTTACAATACGCGGTAAAAGCCTGGTTCCCGGCGTTCACAGAGGATGTCATGTCCGATGATGGACGGGTGCTTCTGGGAAATATCCTGATGCATCATAGCTTCATGCAGGCGGTCATCAATCTCACAGGTGGCAACTATTATCAGATCACAAAGATTGCAGAAGATCTTTCGGTTCACTATCCGCAGCTGAAAGAGTATGCAGATGCAGAAACAGTGATCGATTCCCTGTTTGCCTTGATTTCTCATGCAAGAACAGGGACAGCAGGAAAACTGCGTCCGTTCCTGTTCGTACAGGTTCAGCTGTGGATGCGTGAGCTGCGTCGTCTTGTGGCAAAGGTTGATTCGGAAGAGGTCACCTATGAGATCGCTCATGACCTGAATGCCCAGCAGGCGAAAGAATACCTTCCTGTCGTCAATTGCCGCGACTGTGGGATCACAGGATGGGTATCCATATTGAATGAACGCCAGAATGCGACGATGTATAATCTGGAAGCATTCTACAATCGTTATTTCAAAGCTGACGATAAGATCGTCATGATGTTCCCGAAGGGGCATGAAGAGCATATGGCAGGCATGATCCCGGCAAAGCTTTGCCCTGACTGTCTGCAAGTAGACACTAATTACGATGGTGGGAGCGATAACTGCCCGAGCTGTGGCGCGGAAATGATCGATATCTTTATTCCGAATCCAATCAGGACATCCGGAACGAAAGATCATAAACAATATATTTGTCCTTGCTGTGGAAGCCGCCGTGGTCTTTCCCTGATGGGTCTCCGTGGAGCAACGGAGATCAGCGCAAGCATTTCACAGATGTTTGCTTCCAAATTCAATGATGATAAGAAGACGCTGGCTTTCTCAGACAGCGTGCAGGATGCTGCGCACAGAGCTGGATTCTTTAATTCCAGGACCTGGCGCTTTGGACTCCGCACTGCGATGCAGAAGTACTGCACAGAGTTTGGTGCCGGAAAGTCACTGGCCGATTTCCAGAATGGTTTTATCCAGTACTGGCATGAGAGGATGACGGATGAAGAATTTGTCAGCTTCTTTATCGCGCCAAACCTGACATGGAAGCACGCATATGAGGATATGATTGAAAAGCGTGAGTTCGGTAAGGACAAGCAGGCGAAGATCTTGATGTATGAGATCGAACAGCGTCTGAAATATGAGATCATGCTGGAATACGGCCTTACCGGAAAGATCGGAAGGACATTGGAAAAGTCCGGCTGTTCTGTTCTGTCTTTTGATCCTGAAGATATCCGTGCCATTGCAGAAGCGGTCGAAGAACGTTCTATAAATGAGCTCGGTGTACTTTCTGCTGAGACAAGAGCAGACTATGAGCGTATGGTCATCGGCTATTTGAATCTGATGCGTCAGAATGGTGCGTTTGAGGATAGCGTCTTTGATGAGTATACAACGAATAACTTCAATGGCTACATGCTTTCCAACGACCGCAACAGGTGGCTGCCCGGCAGACAGTCAGGCCGTAATACGCCTCGATTTATTGTAGAAAACCTCGGCGGAGGAAAGAAGTCATACGATGTTGACACTCCGTTTTCTAA
>OMUX01000395.1 GCA_900314345.1 uncultured Erysipelotrichaceae bacterium
CGACTGCTGTGTAACCATTCAGTGCGCTGGCGTTGAATGTGAACTGCAGTTCAACCGTTCCGTTTTCCGCCTGCGGTGTGAATACCGTATAAGCCGTTACCGGGCTGCCGTTAGACAGAAGCTCTCCCATATCCCATCCATCAGGATGTCTCCGATGCAGAATGCCCCTGACTTCATATTCCTTCCCCGGCGTCAGATTACTGTAATAAACAATATCTCTGATCGTCACAGACTCATCTGGCCCGACATAGTCGTAACCATCCTTTGCAGAATATGCCATTGTATGGATTCCCGGTTGTTTTGTATCCGGAGTCGGGGTTGGCGTAGGAGTTGGTGTCGGTGGAGTTTTCTTGTCTTTTACTTCCACTGTCTGCCCTTTGTCATTGATATCGTTATGTGCCGCGATTTCTGTTTCTCCAAGATACAGATATTCAAACACAACGAGTTTCTGATTATTCAGCTGAGTGGTATCCAGCTCAAATGTTACAGTGACATATCCGTCTGCAGCTGTCGGTGTGAACTCAACTGTAACAGGATCCAGTCCATCGATTGGCTTCCCTGTTCCCTGATTCATCAGCACACCTGTCAGTTTATATTCTTTGCCCGGAGTAAGATTGCTGTACTCAACCTTATCAGTGATAACAGTATGTTCGGATGGCTTAACGATATGATCTCCGTCCTCCTGGTCGGTTGCCGTTGTATGAATCTCAGGTTCCTTGAATTCCACTGTCTGATTCTTATCATTGATATCCGCATGCACAGCGATTTCGATCCCGTCCTGCGTGCAGCTTTCGAACGCGACAACAGTAATGTTCCCCTTCAGAAGATCCGATGGAACCTCAAAAATGACATCCACAGATCCATCTGATGTCTCAGGGGTAAATTCAACTGTTACAGGATCTGCACCTTCAAGCGTCTTTCCGGTCTTCTTGTTCATCAGCGTACCGGTCATCTCATATGTTTTTCCAATGATCAGTCCACTGTACTTAACCGTATCTGTCAGGATCACTGTTCCGGATTCCTCTTCTGCCGGCGTTGTATCCGCAAGTGTTGTCTGGATTCCCGCAAAAGATACCGTCTGGTTTGTATCAAGCAGATCCGTATGCCCGGAGACTCGGTTTCCTTCCGTATCGTAGAGTTCTTCAAAGAAGACTACGCTCCTGCCAGCCATCTGTGTAGAATCAAATGTCACAGTAACATCAATCGTCCCGGACTGCTTTGTCAGGGAGACTGTTGTCTCCTTTGTAACTTCTTTCCCCTTGCTGTCCAACACAGGTTCTCCTGTATCGGTGTAGACAAGGCTTGTCTTCAGTACATAGGTCCCATAATCCATTACACCGTTGTACTTCACTGTATCGATCAGCTGCGTATTAGTATTCGGAGCGCCGGTCTGTGTACCGGATCCTGCATCCTTTGCAGTAGTGGACAACGTAATGCCGTAGTCAGTGACTGTTCCAAGATGAACCAGTTTCTGATCTCTGGTGATATAGAAGCTGAAGTTCTGCAGTTCCATGCCGTCATTAGAAGGTGTCCGTACTTCATGCAGTGTGTACTGGCCATACGGCAAGGAATTCAGTTCATCATTGACCGCGGCCATATCGCCATCTTCACCAAGTCCGAACCACAGACCGTGATATTCGGTGATGCCGCCGTCTGCCAGCCCTGCGTCCAGATTGATCATGGTTTCATAGCTGTCCCCGATCTGATCCAGCAGGAAGTCATTTGCGTTTGTATTGTCGGAATGATTAAACTCCGCAGAATGATATTCACCGTTCGGGTCTGTTACCAGAACATGCTTTTCATTGCTGGTAGCGTTCTCCAGAACCCAGAGGCTCTGAATCCGTTCCGTTGTGTATCCCTGGATCTTAACGAATTCAAATTCGCCGCGCTTGATCTGGTTCCGGAAAATCATGCGCTCACCTTCCACAGATTTATGATGTGTCTGCTTATCTGTTGTGACGATCTCTCCGTCTGTTTCGATTTCAAAAGTACGCGGTGTACCATCTGTCAGAAGATAAGCATTGTTTGTTTTGGTTTCCTGAATCGTATATGTACCGTATGGCAGTGCCTTATCTTTCGTTTCCGCGATATAAGCACCAACTTCATCGTTGTAATAAGTCTTGATCACGGTGACCATCTCACCTGGCTGGAACTCTTGCAATGTTCCGGCATCAGAAAGAACAGACAGTGTAGATACATTGGTAATCTTGAACTCGGTGTTATTAAGATGAGCTGTGC
>OMUX01000055.1 GCA_900314345.1 uncultured Erysipelotrichaceae bacterium
CAGCCATCTTGGAAAACATCTCGATATTCTCACTGCTGACGTCCACCAGGCTGATGGAAAGAACGGCATAGCTGCTGTGGTAGTCATAGCGCCAGTTGACGATCTCATCATAGTAGACAACCATGGCCAGGCTTTCATCATTCTGGTTGTTCAATACCATGTATTCCGGAAAGAACAGCAGAAGATACCGGTCCGGCAGGATGAACATGGCAAACACCGCCATCAGGACAAGGATCATGCCGATGACTGCGACATAGCTTTCAAACGATGTCATGAAGATTCCAACGCAAAGAAGCATGATCAATGCCGGCACGGGCTTGAGATGAATGGCCTTTGGTTTGACACCGGCAGGTGTCTGGAAGTTCCGGATTTTGTAAACGCGTGATTTCATCCCTATGATTATAGCATTTTGATATAATGATACGGCTATTGAGAAACAGGAAGGATTCATTGCAATGAAAAGTCCCGTAACATTTGAGATCACCCATGTCTGTAAGCAGAGCGGAGCCCGCACAGGCATCCTGCATACACCCCATGGTGATGTGGAAACACCGATGTTCATGCCGGTGGGCACCCAGGCGACCGTGAAGTTCATCTCTCCGGAGGAACTGTATGATCTTGGGGCAGGCGTCGTGCTTGCCAATACGTATCACCTCTGGCTGAGACCAGGCGAGGATATCGTTGCCAAAGCCGGCGGTGTGCAGAAGTTCATGAACTATAAAGGACCGATGTTAACAGACTCCGGCGGCTTCCAGGTCTTCTCCCTGGCGGGAAACAGAAAGATCCAGGAGGAAGGCGTGAGCTTCCGCAATGAGATCAACGGCGACCGGATGTTCCTGTCGCCGGAGAAATCCATCCAGATTCAGAACAAGATCGGCGCTGACATCATGATGAGCTTTGATGAATGCATCCCCTTCCCGGCCACAAGAGAATATGCAGAGCGCTCCATGCAGAGAACCCTGCGGTGGGCAGAGCGCGGCAAAGCGGCACACCAGAGACCTGAGGAACAGGCACTGTTCGGCATTGTGCAGGGCGGGGACAATGAAGACCTGCGCCACTATTGTGCTGAAAAGCTTGTAGAGATGGACTTCCCCGGCTATGCCATCGGCGGCACCTCTGTCGGTGAAGACAAGGAAACATTCCGCCGTATGGTATACATGAGCCAGGAGAAGCTGCCCTTTGACAAGCCGAGATACCTGATGGGTGTCGGAGCAGTGAATGATCTTCTCGATGCCATCTCCATGAACATCGACATGTGCGACTGCGTCCTGCCGACAAGAATTGCAAGACATGGTACATTAATGACCAGCGAGGGAAGAATCACGATCTCCAGGGCAAAATACAAGGAGGACTTCTCCCCCATTGATCCACAGTGCGGCTGCTATGCATGCAGGAACTACTCCAAGGCATACCTCAATCATCTCTTCCGCTGCAAGGAGGGCTTTGGCACAAGACTTGCCAGCATCCATAACATCCGCTTCCTCATCAGGCTGATGGAAGAGGCAAGACAGGCAATCAGGGAAGACCGCTTCAATGATTTCAGGAATGAAAAACTCGCGTCCATGAAGTTCGATGAACGCGGGTTCTGATCCCGGCACTGCCGGGATTTTTCTTTCTGTTACTGCAGGGCCTGCCGTCTCTTTTCTGCTTCTTCCGCAAGCTCGGGCTGGTCATTGAGCTGGAACGCTTCCTTGCAGTCTTCCATGATCATGTCGGTTAACCGGGGATCCTTCCAGGTGTGCTGCATCAGAAGTTCTGCCTGTCTGGCAGCTTCCTTGTGATCTTCCTTGTCTTTGGCAATCCAGAGTCTGGTGAACTCCGGGAATCCCGTGCCCGGGTTGTACTTTTCATAAGCTTCCTGGTACTGCAGGACTTCTTCATCCCTTCCAAGCTGTGACAGTCCTCTGGTCAGGTTGCACAGCAGTGCCAGCTGGTCGGCACTATGTTCTTCATACGTCAGGTCTGTGAGCAGGTGTCTTGAGATATCCGTCTCTTCCTCAAATGCCCCAGCATAATAGCAAGACTGGGAGATGCGGGAGGTCAGACGCATGAAATTGACACCGTCCTTTGTCATCTTCTCGTGGAAAGCACGGTAGTCCGTGATGCCGTATTCCTTGGTCTTTGAAACAACAAACTTCCAGAAGGCATCGCCGTACTTCTGATACAGGCGTACGGTTTCCGCATCATTCTCCTCCGTGTCTTCCAGGTGCACCACGGCATAGATGAGTCTTGCGGCATCCATTTCCTCCGGAATGCAGGCATTGACCTGCGCCCGGTTGAGCTTGCCTTTGACAAGCTTCTGCAGCAGCTTTGCAAATGCCGGCTTTGTGCCATGCAGGTCCTTTGGTTCCTGGATATTCCCCGCTTTTGCCAGCATGCCTGCAAGTGCCGCATGGGCCTCCGTATCGTCATAGCCTTTCTTCTTCAGTCTACGCAGTGCCTGTTTTGTTTCCCTGGGGTCGTTTTCCTCAGCACTGGCATCCACAATGAGCATGAGCTCCAGGAACAAGATCTGATCCATGGGTTCCTCAATGCCGGAATGTCAGGACGCCATCCTGCATGCTTTCAATAATGGCAAGGCTTTCCACATGAAGGCCTTTTGCACGAAGTGCAGCGCCGCCTTCCTGGAAGCCCTTCTCCACACAGATGCCGATGCCCGCACATACAGCTCCTGCCTGTGCGATGATTTCCAGAAGTCCTTCACAGGCCTTTCCATTGGCCAGAAAGTCATCGATGATCAATACCTTGTCATTGCTGTTGAGATACGGACGGCTGACGGCGATCTCATAGTCCTTGCCATAGGTATAGGAATGTACGGCTGCGGTATAGAGATCATCCCCGATGTTATGGGAACCATGTTTCTTGGCATAGATGCAGGGCACATGGAAGGCAAGTGCGGTCATGACTGCCGGGGCGATGCCGCTTGCCTCAATGGTCAGGACCTTGGTAATGCCTTCTTTTTCAAACAGTCTGCGGAATTCTTCTCCCATGTCGTGCAGGAGATCCGGGTCCACCTGGTGGTTCAGGAAGCTGTCCACCTTCAGGATATCGTCGGAAAGGACTCTTCCTTCCTTTGCAATGCGTTCTTCCAGTTCTCTCATAAGTTATAGAGCCTCGTGTATTTCTCTTCCAGGTAGTCCAGATAGTAGTCAGGGTTGAATGCTTCACCGGTGGCCAGCTTCATGACCTCATCGGCATCATAGCGGGCACCGTACTTATGAATGTGTTCCTTGAGCCAGGACATGCAGGTCAGGTAGTTTCCTGAAGACAATGCGGCATCGATGTCAATATCCTTCTGCATGGCATGGAAGAACTGTGCACCGAATGCAGAACCAATGGCATACGTCGGAAAGTAACCGAACTCACCGCTGGCCCAGTGAACATCCTGCAGGATGCCGGTACGGTCATCTTCGATCTTAATACCGAGATACTTCTCATACATGTCATTCCATGTTCTGTTCAGGTTCTCGGTTGTGATCTTTCCGGTGAACAGTGCCTTTTCAATCTCATAGCGGATCACGATATGCAGAGGATATGTCAGTTCATCT
>OMUX01000079.1 GCA_900314345.1 uncultured Erysipelotrichaceae bacterium
CGGCAATGCCATGAAGAACCGGATCTCCTTTGAAAGGAAAAGCATCCGGTTCATCCAGGATCAGAAGATCAAATGCCATGGTGTACCGGTACAGCTGGTGCGTGGTGCAGACAATGATGCCGCTGCAGTCAGTGATCTGTGTATGACCGCCGCAGACGGCAATAACCTGGGTATGTGGAAAGATCTCTGAAAGTCTCTGGGCCAGCTCCAGGACAACCTGTCTTCTCGCAATGGCAAAGCAGACCTTCTTTCCCTGCCGCAGGGCATCCGAAATGGATTCTACGGTCAGCTCCGTCTTGCCGGCACCGCACACTGCCTTGATCAGTACGTTCTGATGCTGTGCAATGGCGGATGCACAGGCATGGGATACCTCTTTCTGTGCCGGTGTCAGAGGATACTGCAGCAGGTATTCCTGTGCGCCTTCCTTGATCGGCATCAGTACTGCCGGCTGGCTGCTTTCCTTGACCATCATCCGGCCGAAGCGGATGCATCGTCTGCAATAGAAGCCCTTGCTGCCGTAATGAAAATATGCAGGATCCGTATTCCCGCACCTTGGACATTTCATGGTGCTGTACCTCCTGCATATCTTATTGCCTGTTTATTGTCGTTTCCCCCGCTCAGTCTGCGAGATATTTCTTCAGATCCTCGATCCGTTCCTCCATGACCTCCACGCCATGGCGGTAGACCTCCTGTTTCTTCAGCGGATCATGGGATGCAGAACCGATCTGCAGGGCATGCTTCGGACGGATGACAAAGAGCTTTCCTTCCTCTTCCTGCTTTCTGATCAAAGCAGTTCTCTCATTGTAGGAAACATGTCTTGTGGAAAGCTTCTTCAGGATTGCCGGTTCATCACGCAGAAGGAAGGAAAGAAGCTTCATGTCCTTCTGCGGTTTCTTGACATAGTCGAGAGGCTGTGTCAGAACCACGACATTGCGGTTATAGCCCTGCAAAGCCATCCATTCCGTAGGAATGGGGTCCGACACACCGCCGTCCAGCAGTCTTCTTCCATCCACCTTCACCGGACGCGAAGCAGCCGGCATGGAGGCGCTTGCCCGCATGTATTCCAGGGATTGATTATCCAGGTAAGGGCATTCCGCATAGACCGGCTCCCCGGTATCCACATCCGTGCATACCGCAAAGAAGCGCATCGGATTATTGTCATATGTCTTCCTGTCCATGACATCCAGTCTTTCAGGAAGCGTATGGTAGTCATACTTTCCGCCATACAGATCCCCGGTCAGAAGCCATGAGGCAATACTGCAGTATCTCCAGTCGTGCGACAGCAGCATGTTATAGCGGATCACCCTGCCGATCTGATGAGACTTGTAATTGCAGCCGAATGCCGCTCCTGCCGAGACACCGACCATGCCGTCAAATGTGATGCCGTTTGCCATCATCACATCAATCACACCAGCGGTATACATGCCACGCATGGCACCGCCTTCCAGAATCAGTCCCGTCTTCTTCTCACTCATTTTCTTCCTTCATCATCTGAGGTCCTCGGGAGTCGTGATCTTGTAGTTCTCGTAGCTTCCCGCGACCGCTCGTATCTTAACATCGGAATAACGTTCCACAAGGGAACAATCATCCGTTCCTGTATAGTCTTCCTGGGCTGCCTTCTGCATGCACCAAAGGATCAGTTCCGTATGGAATGCCTGCGGTGTCTGTGCACAGCGCAGCGTGCTTCTTTCATAGGTTTCAACGATGTAATCATCTTCCACATGCTTGATCGTATCCTTGCAGGGAACCATGAGGCAGGCTGCCTGTTCCTTTTCCATCGCCTTCTTGAGATCCTCAAGACACTCGGTGGAAAGAAACGGTCTTGCGCCGTCATGGATGAATACCGTATCGCAGAGCACTGCCATCAGGCCATGATATACGCTTTCCTGCCTGCTGCCTCCCCCGGCTGCCAGGGTGATCTTTCCGGTCTGTTCGATATTGTCACGGAACATGACGCTGTCCGTGACAACGACAATCTGCCGGCAGTCCGGATCATTCCTGAAAACATCCAGGGTATGATCCAGGATGGTCCTTCCATCCTGCATCCTGTAGTATGCCTTGTTGTATCCCAGATGCATGCGGCTGCCGCTTCCTGCCGCCACGATCACTGCGCTGTATTCCATAGTCAACATTATAGGCAAAAAACTGCCAGGGGTGCTTCTCAGCCGAGAAGTCCGCCCAGCAGTCCGTATGACAGAACGGTCATGATCACCGCAGCCAGTGCAACGCCGATCAGAATGGAAATGCTCGCCTTTTTCAGATCCATGTCGAACACGGATGCCACAAGGCTGCCGGTCCATGCGCCGGTGCCCGGAAGCGGAATACCGACAAACAGCGCCAGTCCCCAGAATCCGTATTTGTCGATTTTCGGCTTGTTCTTTTCCGCCTTGCGTTCAATCCATCCGGCAAGTCTTCCCATATGATGATCAGCCATCCAGTGGATCAGTTTCTTGATCAGAAGAAGGATGAAAGGAATCGGAATGATATTGCCAAGCACTGCCCAGAACACACCGGTCCACATGGGAAGCTGCAATGCCCTGGCCAGGATCAGACCGCCTCTTTCCTCAATCAAGGGAATCATGGAAACGATCATGACGGAAAGTTCACGCGATATATGCTGGCCGATGCCGGCCATCCACCATTCAAGGAAAGAGTTCATCCTTATTACCTCACCAACGGCATTCACTCTACCATTTTGCTCATGCGCAGTAAAGATGAAAAATGTTGTTGACATGGTACAAGGGCGGCGGTATTATTTACAGGCATTCGAAAAGAATGGGCCTGTAGCTCAGTTGGTTAGAGCGCACCCCTGATAAGGGTGAGGTCGTTGGTTCAAATCCATTCAGGCCCACCATTCTTCTTCGGATTGATATACATGGGGTTATAGCTCAGCTGGGAGAGCACCTGCTTTGCAAGCAGGGGGTCAGGAGTTCGATCCTCCTTAGCTCCACCATAAGGAACGGTGAAAGCCGTTCCTTTTTTTGTCACCATTTCATGTACTGAATCGCTGCTTCGGCAAGCGGTGAACGGACACAGTCATGATCACTGAACCGGACGATGGCACACAGGTGTCCCTTCATCATCTCCATGGCAGTGATCAGTCCGTTGTTCCGGCTGTCCAGGCTTGAGGCATCCACCTGATTGATATCTCCGGCAAGAATGACCTTGGAATGCCGCCCGGCTCTTGTGATGATGTCCCTGACCAGTGATCTGGAAGCGTTCTGCGCTTCATCACAGATAATGTAGGAATCCGTCAGGCTCCTGCCGCGGATGTAGTTGAGCGGGCAGATTTCAAGCACGCCGCTGTCCAGCATCTGATCGATCTTCTTCTGCCCCTGTGTTGCCTTGTCCTTTCCCTTCTCCGCGCCATCAAGCAAGGAACAGAGATTGTCATAGTAATTGTTCAGCAGGAAGCTTGTCTTCTCCTTCATGTCTCCGGGAAGATAGCCGAAATCCTTTTCCTGGGTTGTGACATTGGGCCTTGAGATCACGATCCTGCGGTATTTGCCATAGCTGTTCTTCCTGCTCTGGCCCAGACAGGTCTGGCTTAAGCCGGCAGCCAGGGAAAGGAATGTCTTGGCTGTGCCTGCCGGTCCGATCAGGATCACCAGCGGAATCTCTTCCACCGGTGCCGTCAAGGCATACATGGCACAGGTCTGTGCTGCATTCATCGGCCTCACCCAGCCAAACAGCGTCTGTTCATGGATCAGATAAAGCTGTCCATTCTCATGGATGGTCAATGCTTCGTTGTCTTCGAAATGAACCTTGACGAATTCATTCTCAAGAAAAGCCGCTCCCTCAGGCACGGAAACGGCTTGGTCTTCATACAGGGTGCTGAACAGTTCCTCAGAAACACTGAGGTCTGCACAGCCGGTATATTCACTCTTATCATCTTCCACATGATCATTGCGATAACCTTCCACCTTCAGGCCGCAGGCACTGGCATTGATGCGCATGGAGATGTCATTGGTCACAAGTATGACATGGTTCCGCTTCAGTCTTCCCTGGTTCAAAGACAGACAGGAGGAGATGATGCGGTTGTCGGGAACCGTAATGCTGAAGCCGGCAGGCAGAAGCTTCTGGTCCACACCGTCAGGTTCAATGGTCAGCTTTCCGCCATGGGGAAGCGGCACTCCTTTGACCAGATCCCCTTTCATGCGCAGGTCATCAAGGTTCCTGCAGCACTGCCGTGCCGCATACCCGAGCTCCCCGAAAGCTGTTTTCTTGCCATCGAGTTCCTGCAGGGTGGTGCCGCAGATCCATACATGATTGTCGTCAAAGCCGAAGATGCTGTCAGGATTCTGAAGAAGGACATTCGTGTCAAGAAGATAGTTCTTAACCATGCTGAGCGCTCCTTTTCCCTATGATCTTTACAGGCATTATAGACGTTGTCTGTATGATTTCATTTATGGTTATGCAAAATTCCGGTGAAAAGTGAAATTTCAAAAAAGTGCTTGAAAACATCCGGACCAGGCGGTAATATAAATCCTGCATTCGGTAATCATGGGCCTGTAGCTCAGTTGGTTAGAGCGCACCCCTGATAAGGGTGAGGTCGTT
>OMUX01000397.1 GCA_900314345.1 uncultured Erysipelotrichaceae bacterium
TACTTCTTCCGGCTTTGCCTTGCGGTTGTCAATCACCTCAATGAAGCTGTCATACTTGGCAAGCTCCACCATCCTGTCATCCGCACCGTCTTCGAAAATCTGTATCTTCTCACAGAACTCTTCCAGGGTCGGCGTCCTGCGCAGACGGTAGCCCTTGTCCGCAAGCGGCTTTGTTACGGTCCGGAGACTTTCCGGAGCTTCATTCTGGGAAAGCCACAGTACGAACTTATGATCCCTGTCGATGTAGACCAGAGGGAACTGCACCATGAACTCCTTATGGCAATGCGGGCAGGTAAAACGGAACAGATCTCCGGAGATGCAGCGCTCCCTGAGATCCGGATCTTCCTGTGCATTGACGCTGTCCCATACTTCGATGGTAAATTCCTCGCCGCAGTACGGGCACTTGTATGTCACTTCTCTTGATTCACTCATTGTCTTCTCCTGTCATGACCGGCAAACCCGAAGCCGATCCGGTTTCCTTCTTCAATCAGCTGACGCTTCTCTTTTTCCTGTGCATCATTCAGCACATCACCGAAGAACACCGCCAAAAGCCGGTATGTCTCGCCCGTGGGATAAGGAAGCGCCCGCACAAACTGTCCTGCATAGCCAGGACCCGACAGCAGTCTGCCGGTAAGGAACGGCCCCTCAAAGCTGCGGATGCGCATCGGATACTCCTTGATCCCGTCCTTGTATGCAATGCCTGTCAGCACGATATCCGGGCAGAAATCATCACGCAGATGATCCAGGCTTTCCTCCTCCCGCGTCTTCCTTAAGGAAGCCGGGGAACTTCCTTCCATCTGTTCGATCCAGCGGAATCCCTTCTGCTTTACATCCGGGTCCGGATCAACAAGACGGCATGCCATGTCCCGCAGGACTTCCGGTGCATATTCACCAAGGACCTGTTTGTTCATCATCCCTTTGCGGCACGCATCCCAGGAACTGCCAATGGAAAGAATGCCGAAACGAAGATATCCCTCTGCATTCACAGCAGAAGTCACCAGGATGAAACAATCTGATTCCGTAACGGAAATGGTGTCCTTCAGGCGTTCCGTCAGGGCATCCGCTTCCAGAACCAGGAACCGATGATAATATTCCCGGAAATCCCTGTCCTTGAGCTTCATACCACGCCTCAATGTCATACTAGCAGGATTCACGTCCCCTGTCTAATAACACGAAAACAGCCTGCATTTCTGCAGACTGTCCATCTGATGCTCTTTGTGCAGGCCTTAGTCCCTGCGTCTGTTTCCCAGGATCCGCAGCACGTACAGGAACAGGTTGATGAAGTCCAGATAAAGCTGGAACGCACCATAGGTCGCAAGGCTTTCTCCAAGCTGTCCATAACCGTTATTGCTCTGGATGTAGAACATCTTCAGACGCTGTACATCATAGGCAGTCAGACCCAGGAACAACAGAACGCCGACATAGCAGACAATCAGGCTGTTGGCAATTGCCGGAATGAACAGAGACAGAACACTGGCAGCGATCAATGCAATCAGACCACCCAGGAACAGATTCGAGAACTTCGAGAGATCCTTGTCTGTGTTCTTCCCGATCACAGCACAGCAGAAGAACAGCAGTGCACTGAAGGCAAACGCAGACCATGCCGTGGTTTCATAATAAGTCAGAAGCAGGGAGAACGTGACACCTGTGATTGCCGCATAGCTGTAGAACAGGATGTTTGTCTTCCTTGCGTCCATGTTCATGACGCTTCTGCTCATGGAGCCGGCAATGAACAGCTCAGCAATGAAGAAGATCCATGCGCCGAAGCCTCCCGTAGCCACAAGGAAGTTGTAGTAGAAGCCTGTTGCCGAACCAAGGAAGGCAACCACCGCCGTTACCAGCAGTCCCATTCCCATCCTGGAAAACACCTTGCTCAGATATCCATTGAAGGTCAGTTCCGTGCTGAAGGATCCTGAACGATTCATTTCACTCATACTCTTTGATACTCCTTTCACCGGATTCACCGGTCAATCATCATGATATGGAAAATCCTGTCTGTTTCAAGTCCATGGAATACATCTTCATCATTCTGTCGGAAAGTTCAGATTTCCTTCACATTCATGCAAGCACAAACAGAAGGATGATCAGAAGCACCAGGAACACATTTCCCGGCCTCACAAACAGCAGCCAGTACGGCTTCTCCTTCTTTCCTTTTTGCTTTTCATCTTCCTTCAGAGGTGTTCCACAGTATGCACACACCTGTGCATCCAGTTTGTTCATTGCCCCGCAGGCACTGCACTGCTTGCTGCCATGCTGAAGATGCCACTGATAAACCGCATCCGCCGCATCCGGACTGCATGTATGATACGGAAGCTTCAGCGTTCTGCCGTCTGTTGTTTCTACCACAAGGCTGTTCTTTCCGCTGCGGTATACATGGTGCACTGCCTGCACCGGAACAAAGACATAGTGCAATCCCCTGTGCCAGAACAGCCAGCTGTCCGAAAGGTACAGGTTTACACTGCCTTCCACGGCATGGAACTTCTGGGCATTGAACGGATTCCTGGTGAATCCCTGAGCCCGGTCATGTTCATTCCAGAGATGCTCTTCTGCAATACCGGCAAAGTGAGAAAAGAGCGTCCAGCAGAGAAAGAAGATCAGAATACCGGGGATCAGGGAAAGGAAATGACCTGAGGACAGCAGTACAAGCCCCAGAAGGATCAGACCGGTGCATATGCCGTACAGCCTGTAATGCCTGCGGATCCGTTTCACCAGCTTCTGTGTGTTTGTCAGTTTTCTTTTGCCCATGAAAGGATCTCCTCCTCCATTCTCTGACAGTCTGCTTCCTCAAGGACATTGAACCAGTGCACAGGCATCTGATGATTCAGCCAGGTATACTGCCGCTTGGCATAATGCCTGGAGTTCCTGCAGATCTCTTCCTTCACTTCATCCAGTGTCCTGTTTCCCAGGAAATATTCCCGGAACTCCTGGTACCCGATGCCCCGCATGCCTGGATCGTCAAAAGTCACGTCGCTGTCCAGAAGGCCTTTCACCTCTTCACAAAGACCGTTCTCAAACATCTGTTCCACCCTGGCATTGATCCGCTCATAAAGAACACTGCGCTCCATGGTACAGCCGGCAATGAAGGCATCATAGATCATTTCATGATCCTGCAGCTTCTCCAGCTCTGACTGCTTCCTTCCGGTACGTCTTGCAATGGTCAGAGTGCGCATCACCCTTCTTCTGTTGTTGGGGTGAAGCTTCTGTGCCTGTTCCGGATCAGTCTTCAGAAGCAGATCCCAGAGTTCTTCATTGCTCAAGGATTCCAGTTCAGGATCAGCGGGAGGAAGCTTTTCATCCTCTTTTTCAAAGGCATAGTCATACAGGCATGCCTTGAGGTAAAGACCCGTTCCTCCGGCGATGATCGGAAAGAAATCCCCATGGTCAATCAGTTCCCTTGCCATGCGCTGAAAATCAAAGGAACTGTATGGTTCCTTCGGATCAAGGATGTCAATCAGATGATGCACAACACCCTGCTTTTCCTCTTCTGTCACCTTGCTGCTGCCGATATCAAGACCACGGTACACCTGAATACTGTCGCCGCTGATGACTTCTCCATGAAGCTTCTTTGCCAGGCGGATGGAAAAGGATGTCTTGCCGGATGCCGTAGGGCCGGCAATCACTAGAACCTTCTTTTTCATGAAAGTTCCTTCTCCAGATCCTTTTCGTCGATGAGAAGAACTGTCGGCTTTCCATTAGGATCATGCGAAGGATTCTGACAGCTGCACAGTTGTTCCACAAGTGCCTGCATCTCCTGCATGCTCAGCTTCTGATGCACATGTACACTCCTTCTGCAGGCAAGAAGCGCTGCCCGCTTCTTTTCCACAGGCATATACTTCATGTCCTTTTCCTGCACGAACATCTCCAGAAGATCCTCGAGGAACTGTTTTTCCTCCACATCCTTCAGCCAGGAAGGAACACTGCGCACAAGCAGGGTATCCGGGCCAAAGGCTTCAAAGGAGATCTGCAGGCCATTACATGCTTCATTGAGCTCTTCCAGTCTTGAAACCATAGCGGCATCCGCATGGATCGTCACCGGCACCAGCAGATCCTGCATGACTGCCTTGCCATTCATGGTGGAAAGAATTCTTTCATAGGAAACCCGGTTCATGCACCGGCGCTGATCCAGTACCGCCAGTCCGTGCGGGGATGCACAGAGCACATATCGTTCATGAAGCTGACCGATGACCTGCAGGGAAGGAAGTGTTTCCTTCTCCTCTTCCTCTATCTCCTCTTTGATCTCTTTCTGCTGCACAGGCGCTGCCTTTGCAGGAACAACTGTTTCTTCCGGCACCGTCCTGGCTTCTTCTTTAACAGCAGGAACTTCCTTGATGACAGGCTCCGGCTCCTTTTCCTCCACGGTCTCCGGTTCCTGTTTGACAGGTGCAGGAGGGGTATCAATATCAAGCTGGATGCGTGAGAACCAGGATGTCTGCGGTTCCTTTTCCTTTGCAATGTCCGCATGCTTTGCAAGATCAGAAGCCGTCAGTGTTTCATGAACACTGTCCCTGATCAGATATTCCAGCTGGATTTCCTTGGAAAGACGTACCTCCCACTTGCTTGGATGTACGTTGACATCCAGAAGATGCGGATCCATGTCAATATTGATCACCGCCATGGGCATCCTGTCCTTCACGATGAAATCCGCATAGCCATCCTGGATCGCCCGGTATAGACGATAGGTATGCACCATGCGGTGATTCAGGAACACCTGCATGAAATTACGTGATGCACGGGTAATGTTAGGTTTGACGAGATACCCGCTCAATGTATAGTCATAATCCTTTGCCTTGATTTCCAGTGCCTGGGCTGCAGGTTCCCTGCCCCAGCAGAGAAACAGCACTTCCAGAAGATCATCGCTGCCGGTGGTGCGGAATGCCTCACGTCCATTGGAAACATAGCTGAAGGCAATCTCCGGATGACTCATGGCAAACCGCATGATCAGATCCTGGATCAGGGAATTCTCATAGGAACCGCTGCGCAGATGCTTGAGTCTCGCAGGGGTTCTGTAGAACAGTCCTTCCACGGTGATTTCCGTTCCCTGATTACAAGGATAGGAAGCCACGGAGACCGTCTTTCCGTATTCAATCCTGACCTGTGTGGATTCATTTCCATCGCTGGTATTCATCGTCAGCTTTGAAACACTGGCAATGCTTGGCAATGCCTCACCACGGAATCCCAGGGTATGAATATCCCAGAGATCATTCTGTCCGTGGATCTTGCTTGTGGCATGCCTGAGGAATGCATTCACAGCATCCTCGCTGCTCATGCCGCAGCCATTGTCGCTGACCGTCAGACGGTCGATGCCGCCCTGCTCTGCTGTTATTGCTATGCGTGTGCTTCCTGCATCAATGGCATTCTCTACAAGTTCCTTCACAACACCGGCAGGTCTTTCAACCACTTCACCGGCGGCGATCATATTGGCCGTCTGTGCGTCAAGCTGATGAATCTTTCCCATGAGGAGATTATAGCATTGACGTCCTGTATAATGATTCTGTATGATACTGAAAAAGGAATACCGCGAAGAAACCGTTATTGAGAAATCCCGCTTCATTGCCATCGTGAAGCCATGCTTTAACGAAGACGAAGCGCGCAGCTTCATTGACCAGATCCGCCGTGAATTTCCTGACAGCAGCCATGTCTGCACGGCCTATGTCATCGGAGAAGGAAACCGCATCCGCCGCTCCAGCGACAACAAGGAACCTTCCGGCACAGCCGGCGTCCCGATGCTCAACAGCATCCTTTCGAGCAATCTTGAGAACACCTGTGCCTGTGTAGTGCGTTATTTCGGCGGCATCAAGCTTGGGACCGGAGGTCTTGCAAGAGCGTACGGAGGCTGTGTGAAGAATGCCCTGGAACATGCGGAAAAATGTGAGGACATCCCTGTGGATGTTTATGAGCTGAGCTATCCCTATGAGCTTTCCGGAACCATGGAATCCTGGCTCAGAAGAAACGGCACAATCAGCGATGTCCTGTATGACGATGCAGTGCACTGCATCTTTGAAACGGAAGTGAAGGATGCAGAGAAGAAAATCCAGGATCTTTCCAAAGGAAAATGCACTGTTTCTTATCTGCATCAGACAAAGAAGGAATAGGATCTCTGATCATTTCCTGATGAACCAGAGATCCATGTCAACTTTCCCGTCAATTCCTTCCACACTGCCCGATTCCGAATACTGCCACATGGAAAAGGCATGCACGGTGTCGGGAGATGAAACATTATAGCTGGCAAGCCAGAAACTCACTTCATCCTGCAGCTCTGACATACGGATCTGATTCTCCAGCCAGTACTGTGAACCATAGACCATGACCTCATGGCCGTTTTCCTTCATGCGTCTGCTGAAGGCAAGCGCCATGGCCGTCAGTCCTTCCTGATCCAGCACACGGATCCGGTCATTATCCGTGACATATTCCATGTCGAAGCCGATGGGAAGATCGATCTCCTCCCCGCCGATGAGATCCAGAACATAATCTGCTTCCTCTTCCGCTTCTTCCTTTGTAACAGCAGAAGAAAACCAGTACACCCCGGTCAGAAGACCGGCTGCCTTTGCATGTTCCAGATTCTCCCGGAACCGGTCATCCTCATGGAGTTCACCGCTGGAATAGCCCCGGTAGCCTGCCCGGATCAGCACAAAGCGGACACCGGAATCATAGACCTTCTGCCAGTCGACAGACGCCTGGGAATAGGAGACATCAATGCCGGGCAATGAGGTATATGCATCATCTTCGTAGGAATACAGACCATTGTTGTGGCTGAGATGACTGTAGTCATAATCGTTGAGATATACAGGATCCGATGCATATTCCGGTTCTTCCTCCTTCCCGGAAAGAGAGAAAACCATCACTGCAGACAGGATCACCGGCAGAAACAGGAGAAATACCCTGCCGATCCTGATTCTTCTTTTATGTCTTTTCCTTCTGCGCTTCTTCACCGGGCAATTGTATCATTTTCCCGGAGATATGGTGCCTGCATCTCCATGGCAATCAGAAGTTTACGCTTCAGCCTGCGCAGCCTTCCGTCATATGCCTTGGCGGAAATGTTAAGCTGCTTTCCTGCATCTTCATAGCTCAGGCCTTCCTGCCAGCATGCGCAGATCGCCTTTTCCTTGTGATTCAGGGAGGCAATCACCTTGTTCAGACGCTGCTTTGCCTGATGATACTGATAATGGAACTCCGGTTCGGCAAGCACATCCTGGGAAGGAATCAGGTCCGTCCTTGTGTCCATGTCATCCACGGAACCATAAGGTGCTTCATCCAGACTGTATGCATTGGCATGAACCCGCCCGCTGTGTGCCCGCATCCTGCGGATCACCTGACGGACCCTGCGTTCCGCCACCATATGGATGTAAGTGCTCATGTTGGACCCGCCGTCCTCACGGTAAGAAGATACCGCACGGTTCAGCGACAGCATCGCCTCCAGAACAATGTCGTCTTCATACATGTTCAGATACGGAACCAGTGCTGAGTCCTGGATCTTCTGCTTGGTCATGTACCGGAATTCCTTGTCATACCTCTGCACCAGCATCCTGGCCGCATCTGTATTCCCCATCCGGATATAGTAAACCAGCTCATACACATTTTCCCGCTCTGTCTGATACATGAAAAAAACCGCCTCCCGTTATTCAAGCGGGAAACGGCTGGCGTAGACACTGTACATGAGAATGCCGGCAGAGACAGACGCATTCAGTGAGGAGATCGATCCCTTCATCGGAAGGGATACGACATAATCACATTCCTGCGACAGAAGACGTGAGATTCCCTTTCCTTCATTCCCGATGATCAGCACGGTATTGAAGTCATATTTCAGGGAACGATAATCCTGTCCGTCCATGTCTGCCCCGACAATCCAGTAGCCTTTCTTCTTCAGATCCTGCGCAGTTCTGGTAAGGTTTGTCACCTCTGCACATTTCACGGTATCAATCGCCCCGGCACTGACCTTGGCAACCGTCGGTGTCAGTCCGGCATTGTGTGTCTTCTTGAAGATCACTCCGTCTGCCTGCACCGCATCCGCTGTTCTGAGCACAGCCCCAAGGTTATGAGGATCCTCAAGTTCATCCAGCATGATAATGAAGCCGTACGTATCCTTCTTGTTCCGGACGATTTCATCCACGCTGTAAGTCTTGTAAGGATCAACCTCCACTGCAACGCCCTGGTGATTGTCGGAACCTGTCAGCTTTGTCAGTGTTCTGCGGTCAACACGCTCAACCGGAACATTGTACCTGCCTGCCAGTCCTTCAATTTCTGAATCAGGAGATGCGAGAAATACCTTGTGTGCCTTGCCGGGAGTGTGCAGGATCTGTTTCGCCACCTGTTTCCCGTAGAGCAATTGTTTCATGGATTCTCCCTCCTGATGGCTTCCGCCTGATTCCATATCTCTTCGATTCTGTCCCGTTTGCCGCTCACATCAAGATACCCGATGAGCGCTTCAAATCCTGTGGATCTCCGGTATACGCTAACCGGTGTTCCATGCGGCACGGAACCCGCATTGGAATTCCTTCCCCGGCGGAAGTATTCCTCTTCTTCTTCCGACAGGAATCCTTCTTCATGCATGGCATCATAGAACAATGCCTGTGCCTTGGCACTGACATAGGAAATCGACTGCTTCTGCAGAGAACTGCCGGTCGTATAGCCGTTTTCAATCAGATGTCTGCGTACGGTTTCCGACCATGCCGCATCCCCCAGAAAGGCAAGCGTCCTTCCCGGACAGTCTTCCATCCGCATTACAGAAGACCTTTCTCACTCAGCTGCTTCCGGTAGCCGTCAGCCGCATCGAAATCCTTGGCAGCCTTGGCTTCATTCCACTTTGCAAACAGTGCCTTGTCTTCCTCGGTTACCACAGGCTTTTCCACAGTGATACCCAGAATCGACAACATTTTCTCCACACTGTTCCTGTACTTGCCCACAGCATCCCAGTCGATCTGACGTGTACGCATGCCCTGGTTCAGCTTCTTCACCGTATCAAAGATCACTGTATAGGCATTCGGTGTATTCATGTCATCATCCATCTGATCAAGGAATGCTCTCCAGCTTTCCTCATCAAATGCATCTGTGATTTCCACACCGGCAAGGGCAGCCTTGATGTCAAACTGCCGCAGCGGTGTCATCACACGCTCCAGCTCCTTGCGTGCAGTATCAATCGTCTCTTCCGAGAAGTTGAGTTCCTTGCGGTAATGCACGGAGGACATCAGCCATCTGGTCAGGTTTGTGCCGAGCTTTTCCACAACATCCTTTGCCCAGAGAGTATTGCCCAGAGACTTGGACATCTTCTCACCGTTGATGTTGACCATGGCATTGTGAATCCAGTAGTTGGCCAGAGCATTGCCATGCAGTGCCTCCTGCTGAGCCGCTTCATTTTCATGATGCGGGAAACGCAGATCCATTCCGCCGCCGTGGATATCAATCTTCTCACCAAGGTTCTGGTTGATCATGACCACGCATTCCGTATGCCATCCAGGTCTTCCTTCGCCCCATGGAGACTGCCACTTGATGCCCATGTCTGTCTTCTTCCACAGTGCGAAGTCATACGGGTTCCTCTTCTGGTCATTTGTTTCAATTCTTGCGCCGGCTTCCAGCTGATCCAGCTTCTGGTGGGAAATCTCACCGTACTTCGGATCAGAATCCACGGAGAAGTACACATCTCCGTTCATCTCATAGGCATGGCCTGACTTCACCAGCGCATCTACGAATGCAATGATGCCGTCCATGGTTTCCGTGACTCTCGGTGTGATATCCGGAAGCTCGGTATTGAGCATCTTCCTGACTTCCTGGTAGGCATCAATATAACGCTGTGCAATCACAGCTTCCGTGGTATGTTCCTGGGCTGCCTTGTTGATGATCTTGTCATCCACATCCGTGAAGTTGGATACATATGTTACGGTATATCCCTCAGCCTCAAACAGACGCTTCAGCACATCAAAGACAACCATCGGCCTTGCATTGCCGATATGTGCATAGTTGTATACGGTAGGTCCGCACACATACATGTCCACATGCCCTTCGTGAATCGGTTTGAATTCCTCGACCTTCAGGTCCTTGGTGTTGTAAAGCCTGATCATAATCTCTTGTCCTCTTTCTTTAAGAAAAGGCGTCTCTCCATAAAAAGACGCCTCTGCGTGGTTCCACTTTTCTTTGTTCTCGAAGATCTTAACGCAATCATACGTTCCGGATTAACGGACCCTCAGGAGTGCATCTTCCACGCTTTGCGGCAGGCATTCTCACCATCCATGCCCTCTCTTTGCCTGACAGCGTCTTCTCTCTCCCTCAACGGTTTCAATCAGTATAGCACATCACTCTGCAGTTTCTCCCGCAGAAGACATTTCAAGCCTTGGGCGCAATGCCTTCCTCTTCCTTATTCGGAAGATAGAATCCATAGATAGAGTTGCCTACTGTCATCCATGTATCAAGATCAACCATCCAGATCAGATCATCCTCTTCCAGCACACCATTGGAAATCAGACGGATCATTTCATCATCTGTATAAGGACCGAACTTGGATCCATCCTGCTTGGCGTAGTACCAGATCTTATCGTCCTGTGTCATATCATAATCAGCCATATACGTAGGAATCCTTTCTGAATCACCCAGTCTGTCCATTCTCTGATGTTGAAGCATTTTGATCTGAATTAGATGGGTTAGTGCCTGGATCTGCTGGAGTTTCGGCCGGAGCTGAAGGTGAAGGTTCAGGTGTTGTCGCCTTCGCAGCGAATGTATAGCTGCCGTTTGCACTGGTAGCAGTGTTGGCATTGGTATCATTCGGATTAGCCGTGATGGTATATGGATATACGCCGCCATCTGAGAGACCTGAGATTGTTATCGTTGTTTCTGTGGTTTCCTGTGAAGAACCGTTGATATTGATCGTATAGCTCTTAGCATCTGTCACAGCATTCCACTTGAAGGTTGCAGAACTTGAATCGACAGGTTCAATGCTGACAATAGTAGGACTTGAAGAAAGTGGTACAGCAGGAACCGTATAGTCAAATTCAACTGTTCCGGCACCACTGTCTGTGAACCTTGTTTGTCCGTCTGCCGGCTTTGCAACAACTGTGACAGTGTAGTGTCCCGTCGCATACTTCGTCAGATCAATGACAGTGCTGTTCTCTGTGACATCCCATGTATCACCATTGCTTGAAGATACCGTATACTTGCCTGCATTTTCTACCTTGTCCCAGGATACCGTTGCGGACTTCTTGTCATCCGAAATGGATACCTTCGGGTTCGGGGTATCAAGCTGGATCTTCGTTGCCTGGTATGTATAGTTGACAGACGTCGGCTGAGATTGTGTTCCGCTCTTGGCAACAGCCTGTACGCTGACTGTATAGGTTGTTCCGTCAGTCAGGCTGTCAGCGGAAATGGATACACTGTTCTGCTGTGTCTTCTTTGTGGTCATCGGTGTTGTGTTGATGGCTACGATATATGTGCTTGCGTCAGCTACCTTGTCCCATGTAATGGTCAGCTGTGCCGCATTTGCCGCAAACTGGATATTCTGCGGCGCAAGCAGTGTTTCTGCAGTTGCGGATGCACTTGCAGAAGCTGAAGGTGAAGCGGATGCTGTAGGTTCAACGGCTGTTTCGTTATAAACACTTGAGGTATTGTCGCCTGCACCGATGATCGTGCCATCCTTGCCTACGGCAATCAAAGTCCTGCCGCGTCCTGCAATATAGCGCAGGTTATTCCAGGAAGCCACGGCATTCTGCATGTCTTCATCCGTGGTATCAATCAGAAGCTTTCCACCGGACACTGCAGCCACAAAGTTCTCACCGACCGCAGCCTTTTTCACACCGGTCCAGTCATAGGTCTTGTTGGAACCGCCGTTAACCGGATAAGTTGTCAGTCTTCCGTCATTTGTCACAACAGCAATCTGTGAGGAACCAATGGCAAGATCCGCAACATTGCTCAGGGATGTGATCGTGCCGGAGCTTGCATAGGATCCTGCAGAAACAAGCGTACCGTCAGACTTGCGTCCGATGGTGAAGCCATTGCCTGCATAGACAGCCTTGATATTCTTCCAGTCATCCACTGCACATGCACTGTCAGAGCCATTGCATACAACCGTACCGTCTTTCTTCACACCGGCAGTATGATCATCCGCTGCGGCAATATCGACGATGCCGGTCCAGTCTGCAGGACATGCAGAAGAACTGCCGGTGCACACCACCGTGCCGTCTTTCTTCAGGCCAAGCGCATAGCTGCTGCCGGAGGCTACCTGTACAAGCCCGTCTGTTGAAAGGGCTGGTGAACCTGAGCCAAGGATTGTCACATCCCCGACATCTCGCAGGTACATGGAGAAATTACTGCCAAGTGCCAGACGGTTGCGGTCCGATGTGGAAACAGAGATCTTCGAGCCGTTGCCAAGAATGCTGCGGAGCAGAAGAATGATCACAACAAGCAGTGCTGCTGCACCGCCGCCGATGAGATACATCCGCTTCTTCTCAGCTTCCTTTGCCTTTGAACTGTTCTTTTTCTTCTTCGGCTTCGGTTTTTCTTCCTTTTCCTCGTATTCCTCTTCATCCTCATCTTCCGGGGAATCATCATCTACGATACGGTTGACCGTTGTCGGCTGGAATTCCATGGTCTGACCGATGGTCTCTTCCTCTGCCTTGCCTGGCTGGTATTCCTGTGTCTTCTCCTGTGAAGTATTTTCCTGTGTGCTGCTGAAGGAAGGAATGGAATCAGCGATATCCTCCGTCAGTTCAGGTGTGGTTCCTGCATCAGGTGCGGCATCATTTCCGCCGATGAAGGGAATCTGCACACTGTCAAACTGCTGATCCACATGCGGAAGGACAACCGTCCTTGCATTGTCAGCCAGATCCTGCAGGGGAACATGATAAAGATCTGCAATCTTCTTCAGCTGAAGAATGCTGCAGATGCTGTTTCCGTTCTCCCAGTTCATATATTCCGGAACTGTGATGCCAAGCTTTCCGGCAATATCCCCCTGGGAATATCCGAAATGCTTGCGCAGCGCAGTCAGTTTTTCCGGCAGCCTGTTCATCATAACAAAAAGCTCCTTTGCTACGCTGTTATTCTATAAGCGTAAGAATGATATTTCAACTTTGCAGGACCATACGAAAAAGCCTTCCTGTATCATTCAGAAGGCTTTGTAATCATCATCTGACGGAACGGATGTTCTGCCGCATGCAGTTCTGGATGCCCAGGCGGATGATCGTTGAAGATGCACCGAAGGAGATGGCAAATCCGGCCTTGGTTTCCGTGACTCGCACTGCTCCAAGCTCCCTGAGCTTTGCAACATTCAGGGCACGGGGATCATAGAGGCTGATGGTCAGACGTTCACAGGAAGAGTGAATCATCTTGATGTTGGCAACACCGCCGATGGCATCGATCGTTCCCCTGACCATACGGTCCTTTCCGCCTGTGTGGAACAGATCCACTGCAAGATAACGGAAATAGATCCTTGTCAGGAAGAAATAGACAACGAAGCTGACGGCACCGACAATGACAACCTTGAGAATACTGTTGATCATGCTGGACCCGGGCAGATAACTCAGCAGTTCAAACAATGTGCCGGGCAATGCCGTCAATGTGGATGTTCCGGAATAATTGAAGCCAAGGTATACATGCATGGCCTGAAATACACCGAAGAGGATGGAAGAATATGCCGCATGGAACAGAAAGAGCAGCGGGCACAGCAGCACCAGCATCAGATCCGTTGGCAATAAGATTCCGCCGATCATGGACACGATGGTCATCATGATATAGAACATCCTGGTTTTCCTTTTCTCCAGACGGTCTGTCTGAATGGAGTACATACCCCAGAGAAGTCCTGGAACAGCGAAGATGTTGATGACATAATACGGCGTAATGAAGCGTCCTGCCATGCCGTTGAGGCTGCCGGCAGCGTACTGGCTGGTCCAGATGTTGACATCACCGGAGATGCTCAGACCAGCAACCGACACCCAGGAGCCGCCGCTGGAACCATACCAGAACGGTGTGCGGATCACTGCACTCATGTTCAGGACGGAAAGGAAGCGGTCCATGAGGCCGTAAATGGCAAGGTTGACCGGATTGGTTGTATCTGCAGCGATGAAATTCAGCACATCCTGGATGAGATGAATGAAATACGGCCATGCCCGTGCCACAAGAAGACCGCAGATACTGGTCCAGAACACAGTACTGAGCACACACCATACATCCTTGGTCATGAAAGAGAACAGACTGTATTCACTGCGGACCCTGGAACGGGAATAGCTTGTCAGGGTGATGAATGCCGTAATGGCACAGGCAATGATTCCCGTCTGCAGGGGATAATGCACACCGGACTGCATTGTCAGACCGCTGGTGCTTGTCATGGAGATGCCGAGAATGGAGGAATAAGCCGTGGAAGGCATGTTCTCCTTGGCAAAGTACATCGTCATGATCTGGAATACTGCATAGCCGGCAAAGGCGGAAAGCATCGTCGTTGCACTGCCGGACTTCCTTGCCACAAGACGCAGAAGGAATAAAAGCGGAAAATTCACGATCAGGAATGAACCTGTACGCATGCATGCATTTGCCAGGAGAATGACAAAAACACTCTTCACCTGAATCAATGATGAAAAGGCAGGGTTGACCAGAAGGTTCCCGATTCCCAGCATCGTCTCCGCAAGAAACAGAACCAGGATCGGAAAGCTCAGTAATTCATATAATGAATGCCATCTTTGCATGATCGGTTCCTTTCTCAGAAGAGGATCTGGATTCTGTCAAACCAGGAAATCTGTCTGCCCTTGAGCATACGAACCTTCTTCGTATTTGAAACAGCAATGGAAACAGAATGTTCATTGTCGATATAGCAGACATCGGAATCAGCGCCCAGAAGAGCGCCTTCATATTTCACCGCATCCAGACGGATCTGTGTATCCATCCGCATTAACAACGGTGCGCCAAGGGAACGGTATTTGTTGTGATGAATACCGGAAATCTCCGTCATTTCAATAATATCAAGGCCATCCTGGGCAACCGCACCGCCAAGGGAACGATTGTATGCCGTAGAGCCAAGCTGTGTACATACACAGATGCCTGTTCCTCTGTATTTCTCAAACAGACTTCCGTTGATGTAGATATCCATCTCCTGTGTTCTGGCGGCATTTTCAATCCGGATCTCATTCATGCCGTAGTACACGGCATTGCTGGTTCTCGCCTCCAGCAATGGATAGGATTCCTCCGTATATTCCTCTTTCCTGAAGCATTCCAGGAAAGCATCGAATTCATCGGAATGGAAATCAGTATAAAACCCAAGCGTGCCGGTATGAATGCCATAGAAGCGCACATGATCCAGCTGATCCAGATACATATGCACGGCATAGATGAACGTACCGTCTCCCCCGACAACAAATACAACATCCGGATGTGCCTCATCCTCCACGCAGCCATCGGAAAGAAGCGTCCTGATCAGTTCTTCCTTCATCTGCGCAGACGCAGCATCCAGACGCGCAACCACTGTGAATCTGCAGTTCTTCATCTTCGCTTACCTGCAGTAAGTATACAACAAAAAGACCAGACAGCAGTCTGCCTGGTCCATATTGCATTGTTTCAGCTGATCCTTGTGCCGGGAGCCAGTCCGTTGACTTCCGCAACGGCAATCTCATCGCCGTTCTTTCCTGCCAAGAGCATTCCCTGGCTTTCCAGTCCAAGGAAGGTATGCGGCTTGAGGTTTGCAAGCACAACAACATTCTTGCCGATCATCTGGCCTGGTGTATAGCTGTGGGCAAGACCGGAAACGATCTGTCTGACATCACCATCGCCAAGGTCTACCTTCATGACCAGAAGCTTGTCAGACTTCGGAACCTTCTCACAGCTCAGCACCTTTCCGACTCTCAGATCGGACTTTGCAAAGTCATCGATTTCAATCTGGGCAGCCTTCTGTGCTTCCTTCTTCTTTTCCTTTGCCAGTTTCTCCTGAATGGCATTGACCTTTGCCATGACTTCCTTGGCATCCAGTCTCTGGAAGAGGATCTGCGGATTGGCTGTGACATTGAAGTTTGTCTCCAGCTGACCGAAGGACTGGATCGTATCATAGGTACGCTTCTGCGTATTGATCTGATTCAGGATCTTCTCACTGGTTACCGGCAGATACGGAGACAGCAGCACTGCCGAGATTCTGATGGTTTCCAGCAGATTGTAGAGGACAGTCGCAAGACGGGAGATCCTGTCAGGATCCTTGGCCAGCGTCCATGGCGTTGTCTCATCAATGTACTTGTTTGCCCTGTCAAGAAGCACGAAGATATCCGTCAGGGAATCTGCAACACGCAGATTGTCCATGTCGGTATCCACCTTCTTCACGGTCTCAACGGCAAGCTGTTTCAGCTCATCATCCACCGGCTCGGACTCATTCGGGTTGGCAACCTTTCCGTTGAAGTACTTGTTCTGCATGGAGATCGTACGGTTCACAAGATTGCCCAGGTTATTGGCCAGTGCAGCATTGATACGCTCGATCATCAGTTCATATGTCACATGTCCGTCCTGGTCAAAAGGCATCTCATGCAGCATGATGTATCTCACGGCATCCTGTCCGAACAGGTTCACCAGATCATCCGCATAGATGACATTGCCCTTGGACTTGGACATCTTGTCGGCACCGGTCAGAAGCCACGGGTGTCCGAAGACCTGCTTGGGCAGAGGCTCGCCCAGTGCCATCAGCATGATCGGCCAGTAGATCGTGTGGAAACGGATGATATCCTTGCCGATCAGATGCAGATCTGCAGGCCAGTACTTCTTGTACAGCGGATCGCTGCTGCCGTCCGCATCATAGCCAAGACCTGTAATATAGTTGGTCAGAGCATCAATCCAGACATAGACAACATGCTTGGGATCAAAGTCGACCGGAATGCCCCAGGAGAAGCTTGTACGGGATACACACAGA
>OMUX01000048.1 GCA_900314345.1 uncultured Erysipelotrichaceae bacterium
GGATCGGATCTCCGCAGTGGATCATCATGCCGTTTCCGACATAGATGGCCACATGGCTTGCCGGTGCATCAGTGTTGTATGTTCCGTGGAAGAAGATCAGATCTCCCGGTTTTGCCTCCTCGGGGGATACATAGGTACATACATCCAGCAGGCCTGTAGCGCCTCGTCTTCCGACATTCCATCCGTTGCCACAGTGATTGATGACCCATGATACAAATCCGGAACAGTCAAAACTTGTCTCCGGACTCGATCCTCCCCATACATACGGGTATCCAAGATACTTTTCCGCTTCATGGATCATGTTTGCAAACCTCTGATCAGACAGAGCCTCGGGCGGAATTTCATAGGAAATGCCTCCTCCGGCAGGATTGCCTGCGATCAGTGAGTCTCCGAACAGATAGGAACGGTTGCCCAGTGTCGCCATGTAGGTGAGATAGTATGACTTCTGGTCGCTGTTCAGCTCCTCCATCGCAATGGCAGCCATGCCCTTGTTGGTCAGCTTGATGTTGAGGATATGCCACTCATACTGTTCTTCCTCTTCATACTCATATTCCTCATACGTGACCTCACCAGTCTCTTCATCAACAACCTCTCTGGTTCCGGTCTTCGTTACAGTCCTTGTTCGGATCTCTGTTTCCTCTTCGACCTTCAGCTTGAACTGCTTCTGGAATATCCTTGTCAGTTCGCTCTGCACATCGCTGATCGTGAAGTCACCGTATTTTGCGGTCAGATAGGAGATCAGAGAATACGGTTCATGAGTGATCTCGTCCACCTGATAACGATACTCGTCATATCCCGGATATGTGCTCTCGATCCTGTTGATCTGTGACTGCAGTCCTGCCTCCAATGAAAGATACTGATTGTTGGCAGCGTAGATGTCCTCGTCACTGGACAGGAAGGTGGATTCAACGATTGCTCCTCCGGCTTCACCGATCAGGGAACTGAGTGTTCCCATTCCGGAAATAAAGAACATCAGAACAATTCCGCAGAACAGCAGCGTTGCAATGCCGGCTTTGTTTCTTCTGACAAACCTGCCGGCCTTTACTCTGAATGCTGCAATTACTGAGGTCCCGGCTTCTGCGACATCCTCTGCCTTTTCAACCGTCCTGCCGGCTTTTCTTGCTTTGCGGATGTTGTCTGCATAGGTTCTCTGAATTCCTTTCTTCTGATCAGCTCTGCTCACCTTGTAAGCCTCGACACCGGCTCCACCACCGGACGCTTCATCAAACTTCAGCCTGGATGCCGGTTTTGCATCCTTCAGCCTGCCGTGGATCAGTTTTGCAGATGCCTCTCCTGCTATCTCGGTTGAATGTGCCGCCTCGACCGCAGAATTGTCATCTTCCGCCTCTGTGATTTTTGCGTGGACAATTCCCAATGCTGCATCAGCTGCCTTGCCTGCAGCAGTCCCTGCAGCTTTTCCGGCTTTTGAAAACACTCCGGAAGATTCCTGCTTTACAGGCTTCTCATCATCAAAACGAAGCGATGTTTCCTTCTGAGTCTTCTGCTTATCCCCGGTATCTTTTTTCTCCTTTTTCCTTGTGCGGGATGCCGGAGAATCCTGATAGTCTTCCGGATCTTTCCCCGGCTCCATGCCAAGCATTTCCGCATACGGATCACGGAAGGTTGCCTGTTTCTGCTTTTTGGGCACATTAAATTCAGGTATGTCCTCGTCATCGTTCAGTTCTGTGATGGATATTCCGTCTTTTGTATTTCCGTGCTGTTTCGCCATCCTCTCTTTAAAGAACTTTGGAACATTGCTGCTGTTTTCGGCAGAAGAAAAGCCGGTGCTTTCTATTTCTTCACCGGCCAGATCCTCCTTGTCCATTATCAGTTTCGACTTTACTTCTTCATCCATGATGATCACCTCCCTTCAGGGAAGAAGAAGGTTCATGCCGTCAGGGAATCAGTTTCTGCGTTTTCGAGATGATTCATCGCTTCCTCAGCAGTTGCCTGCGCATCGTTCAGGATCTTCTGCAGATCATTTCCTCTGATGCTCTTTCCTGACATCAGTGCTTCAAACACTTCCGTCAGACTGTCCACGGTATCAGCCAGGTCGATAATGTCATCCGCAAGAATCTCAAGATCCTCAAGACTCATGATCACCATGTCATATTCATCAGCCATGCAGCAGGATTCCCTGTCAGGGCAATGTTCACAGTCTGCGTCTTCTTCCGCCGCCTGAAACTCGATGATCCTTTCGGCACCCTGAACAAATTCCTTAATGCGGATCAGATCCTCCATATCCCTGTCACAGGTCTTTTCCATTGTGTCTCTGAGATCCAGATATGCCTTGTGACGCTTCTTCAGCTCCGTTTCCTGGCGAAACATGCGGATGAATCCGGCATGCATGTTGCAGGCTTCTCTTGCCATGTCGCACAGAGCCTTCATTGCAAACACGGGAACTTCGATCATCTTCTGATCATTTACGTTTTCTCTCATAATTTCTCTTCTCCTTCATTCTCGATTCTTTCATTCGGTTTAGTCGTCATGATGCGGTAGAGCATCGTATCCTTCGGGAACTTGTCCTTGAAGGGAATGATGGTCCTTCCGTAAAAAAGCAGTCCTTCACCTTCGCCGGAATTGGTCACGAACGATAACTGATGAGGACTGATGTTCAACTGCTTTGCCAAGATCTGTCGGTCTCCCTGAGCCTGGTTGAGCATGTAGATATAGTCTGAGTTCTCAAAGATGTTTTCGATCTCCCTGCTGGAGAGCAGATCCTTGACGTTCTGAGTGATGCCTGTAGGAATACCGCCCCATTTACGGAACCTCTTCCAGATCTCTACGGAATAGTTTGCCGTCTGCTCATCCTTCAGAAGAAGATGGAACTCGTCAATGTAGTATCGGGTAGCCTTGCCCTGGTCTCTGTTGACCGTGACCCTGTTCCATACCTGATCCTGCACAACCAGCATGCCGATCTTCTTCAGCTGCTTGCCAAGCTCCTTGATATCAAAGCAGACCACACGGTTGTTGATGTCCACATTGGTCCTGTGATTGAACACATTCAGTGAACCTTTGACGTAGATTTCCAGTGCCGTTGCGATCCTTTGTGCCTCTGGTTCGCTCTGAGCAAGGATCGTGTTATAAAGATCCTCCAGGATCGGCATCGTTTCCAGACTCGGATTCTGCAGGTAGTCCCTGTACACCAGCCTTACGGAACGGTCAATGATGGTCTTCTCAACAGGTTCAAGACCGGTCTTGCTGCCGATGATCAGTTCAAGCAATGACAAAACAAAATCAGCCTTCAGGCTGACCGGGCTCTCATCATCCGAATAGTTCAGATTGATATCCATCGGATTGACGTACTGTTTTGAATTGGGGGATATGTGGATGACCTGACCTCTTAAGGCATTGACCAGGGGATAATACTCTCCCTCCGGATCGCATACGATGATGTCATCGTTTGTCACCATGTACACATTCACGATCTCTCGTTTTGCCGAGAATGACTTGCCGGAACCCGGAGTACCGAGTATCAGCCCGTTGGGGTTTTTGGTCCTCTTCCTGTCGGCCATGATCATGTTGTTGGAAACCGCATTGATGCCGCAGTAGAGTGCCTCGCCATCCTGAAACAATTCCTCGGTAGTGAATGGAACGAACACCGCCACAGAGGAGGTGGTGAGTCCTCTCTGGATATCGATCTGATTGATACCCAGCGGCAGAGAACTCATCAGCCCCTGTTCCTGCTGATAATCCAGCCTCCTCAGTACACAGTTTTTCTCCTGGATCATGTTGGAGACCTGCATGATGATGTTGTCCAGCTGTCTTTTGCTTTTGGCTGTATTCATCACGATCAGCGTCACAAGGAAGTATCTCTCATTCCTTGACTGCAGATCCTCCAGCAGTTTTTTTGCCTCGCCTCCATAAGTCACAAGATCGCTCGGCAGCACATCCATGTCATAGCCGGATCTCACCGCTTTCTTTTGTTCCTCGATCTTCATCTTGTCCAGATCGGTGATCTTTCCCTTGATCTGACGAATCGCCTTTGTCTGATCCATGCTCTGCACATGGATGTTGACCGCAATGGAATTGTCCATGCTGAGAAGGTCCGACATGAAGTTGTCCTTGATTTCCGGGGCAAGAATCTGAATGTAGGAAACAGCTCCGATGCTCTTTCCCATGCGAAAGTATCTCGGATCACGGAAGTCAAAGCTTGTCGGTGCGATAAAGTCCTTTGTGGAAAGTCCGGTTCTTGTCACCATGTCATAGTTGAATACAAATGGATCTTCCGTGTTCTCATTCATCATCTGATAGAGCAGCTTCAGCCTTTCAAACCCGGAAAGCGGATCTGCCGTTACACCCATCACCTTCAGTTTATTGATGATGTCCGTCTCGATCCTTTCCAGTCTAGGC
>OMUX01000130.1 GCA_900314345.1 uncultured Erysipelotrichaceae bacterium
ATTGCCAAATGCATCTTCTTTATTGGCGCTCTGCTTGCGGTGATGAATGCACCTGCAGGTGTGGCGCAGCTGCTTGGCGGCGATGTCGGAGTCGGAACGGCGTTCCAGCAGATGCAGTCACTGATGATGCTGTCACAAGGTGCTTCCATGGCAGGACAGGCATTACAGACTGCCGGCGCAGCAGGCATGTATCTAGGCGGCAGATCGCTGGGAGGTCGTTCGCTTCTTTCCGGCGGTTCTGGATCGACAGGTCAGAATTCCTCACCGGAAGGGGGGTCCGGTTCTACTCCTCAAGGGGGCACTGGCGCATCGATGCCTTCTGTACGACCTGTTACAGTCGGCGGCACAATGCCGGCTGGATCCGGCGTAAATTCCGGTGACCGGATGACACGGGAAAAGTGGGAGAATCCTATGACCGGTGCTGAGCACATGACAGTCGCAAGATATGCGGCCGACAGAATGGATGAAAGCAATGTCGGCCAGATCATGAATAAAGGCATTTCAGGCCTCTACAGAAGATCGGCAGAAACCCTTTCAAGACCAATTGTAAAAAGAACTCCGGGAGGAGGAACTGTACAGAGAAGGAATGCGTTCATGAAAGGAAGATCCGTAGTATACGGTGCACGGGAAGTCGGCAGGGCGGTTTCAAAAGATATGAGAGGATCCAGACCGCAGAGGAGTCATACGAACAATGCAGTTTAACAGTCCGAAGAATTTCAAGAAGGGCCGGCTGATTGCCAACCGATATCGTCCTGTTGATCTCTTGATTGCCGGCATCGCGATTGCTCTGACACTTTCTTCAGAGATGATTTATCTTCTTCTGATGAACGGCAAGCATATTGCTGTTCTGGCGATGCTTTGCATACCGGCACTGATCGGTGTATGCCTTCTGATTCCGTTTGAGATCTATCACAACCCGATTGAGATGATCAAACTGTATATGGTCTATCAGAAGAAACAGAAGAAATACATCTGGGAGGGTGTCCACTATGATGACAGCGAAAGATAGCAGAAGGGATGGATTGTCCCGGCAGGAGGATCATGGAATTATTGGATTCTAACAGAAAACAGAGAAAGATGACTGCTGGAGAACGCAATTTGGCGAAGACAGTCAGAAAAGAAAAGAAGAAAGCGGAGAAACTGAAGAAAAAGGTCGCAACGACCCTGGACTGGATGCACATCCACGATATCACCAACAATTCAGTTATCCTGAAACACGGTAAATACAGAGCTACTGTCATGGGGGTAAAGCTCAGCCCTCATGACATTTTTATTGACGATGCCGAAGAACAGGAACGGATCATAGAGAATCTGAGAATGGCGCTGAACAAGATGCCGTTCAAAATGTACTTCCAGTTTGTTTATTCCCCGGTAAACGCGGATGAGTATGAGACCTATCTGCGGGAAAAGAACAGGGCGGAAACAGACCGTGTGCTGAAGCGGATGATTGAAGCCGATTTTGAAAAGCTGTTCTACTTCAAATATGCCTTCAGTGAACTGGAGTTCTTTGTCATGATCCAGGAGTCTTCCGAAGAGAAACTGTATAAAAACTTCGAGGAGATGAAGCGGGAGTTTGCCTATGCCGGATTCCTGCCGAGGACATTGGACAAATATGACTACTACAATCTGATTGCCTATGTGTTTGAAAATCCGCTGGCTAATAATTTCCTGTTCTCCAGAGGGGCATTCTCACCGCTGAACAGGTCTGTCGAGTATTCCGCAGACAGTGATACATACGACATTGTGGACCGGACAGAAACCTTTGAGGATTATGGCGTATATGTTCCAAATCCGCGGCAGAATGAGAACCTGGCATTACGATCAAGACTGGCACCGACCGGATTTTCACTCAGGGACAGTTATTACATCATGGGGGATTACTACGTAACCAATCTTCTGGTTACGCAGCTGCCAAGTGTTTATGAGCTGGGTGTTCTTCTGGAACATATCAATGATCCAAAGATCAAGGTCTTCCTGACGACTGAGAAGAGCAGTATTGAAATCGCAAAGGCTGTCCGCAAGGAATTCCTGGCAAAGGAACAGGAGATGGAGACAAGCCGGGATGCGTTCAGAAGATCACGGCTGCAGGCAGATCTCGAATCAGATAAGACATATATCAATCAGCTGATCCGGGATAATGATCTGACATTCAATGTGGCGATTGTCTTCAGTATCTATGCGGAGACAAAAGAAGAGATGCTGCGGATCAAGAAGAATCTGAAGTCATCGCTGTCAACTCACATGTTTATGACAGCTGATGTCAAACTGATGCAGGACATGGTTTTCAAATACACAAGTCCGCTGTTTATCGGTGCGGGGGATATGCCAAGTGAACCGGAAACCAACGTCGGTGTCCTTCTTCCATCAAGGGGAGTCGCCGGGCTATATCCGTTTGTTTTTGAAACGATGAAGGATCCATCTGGGTTCCTTCTTGGCCATGAATACTACAACGGCGGGATCATCTGCTTTGATCCATTCTACTGGCTGCACAATCATGAAGAGGCAGTTCAGATGCAGCGTTTGAATGGCAATGTGATTGTTGTCGGCAAATCCGGATCCGGTAAATCGACCACGATGAACCTGATCATCCGATCCATGATCATGAACAGAACACGGATCGTATGGATTGATCCGGAAAACAAGAATCAGGTCCTGACCCGGAATTATGGCGGTACGTACATTGTCTGGGGAAGACCAAACAATGTAATCAATGTCTTCGATCTCAAGAAGATCAGTACAGATGAGGACGAAGATGATGAAAACATCATGTACGATACCGAACTGGCAATCAACAATGTCACATCAGATGTCAACCAAGTACTACAGTATCTCTATCCCGGAATCTCTGATGATACTCTGA
>OMUX01000024.1 GCA_900314345.1 uncultured Erysipelotrichaceae bacterium
AAAGAAACAACTCTGAGCTTGTCGAACGTGCAAGGCAGAACAACCTCAACAGTGACTCCACACAGAAGATTCTGAAGCATCTCATGTGGGCAGGCTGTGTTGAGACAAACCGTGAGAATCCGGACCATCACATCCAGTACGATGTTCCGATCTTTGTCCCGGGCATTGCCGAGTTCATGATGATGAATGATGAACTCACAGACATGTATCCAAACATTGCCACATTCTTCAACCTCATGACCCAGGCACCTCTGGAAGGCATTACCCCGATGGTACCGCTGGGCGGTTCCGGCATCGGCATGCATGTCATTCCGGTTGAGAAGGCAATCGAGTCCTGTTCTGAATCCATTCCGGTGGAGCATATCTCCCATTGGCTGGAGAAGTATGACGGGAAGTTTTCCGTCGGTGCATGTACCTGCCGCAAGCAGCAGAGAATGCGCGGGGAAGGCGATGGTGAGATCGAACAGGATTGCTGCATCGGCCTGGGTGATCTGGCAGAGTGGTGCGTGAATACAAACCGCGGCCATTACATTACAAAGGAAGAGGCACTGGAAATCATTGAACGTTCCGAACGTCATGGCTTCGTGCACCAGACAACCAACATTGACGGTGAAGACAAGATCGTCGGTCTGTGCAACTGCGCACCTGGTGTATGCAATGCCATCCGTACCTCCCAGCTCTACAACACACCGAACATGTCCAGAAGCGCATACCGTGCTCATGTCGACCACAAGAAGTGCGTGGCCTGCGGCAAGTGCGTAGAGGTATGCCCGGTCGGTGCTGCAAAGCTTGGCCAGAAGCTCTGCCATAAGAACGGAACAGAGTTCACTTATCCGTTAAGCAAGCTTCCGGATGCCGAGAAGTGGACAGCAGACAACTGGAACATCCATTACCGTGAAGATTCAAAGATCAACTGCTACAGCACCGGTACGGCACCGTGCAAGACGGCCTGCCCGGCACATCTTGCCGTACAGGGCTATGTTCATATGGCAGGCGAGGGAAGATATCTCGACGCCCTGAAGCTTATCAAGCAGGACAATCCGCTGCCGGCAGTATGCGGCTTTGTGTGCAACAAGCGCTGCGAACAGGAGTGCACCAGAGGAACGATCGACCGTGCAGTCTCCATTGATGAAATCAAGAAGTTCATTGCCATGCAGGAACTCGATGCGGACAAGAGATATGTGCCGCTGTGCGAGACAGACCATGGCGGATTCTGGGGCCCTGATTACAAGATGGCAGTCATCGGTGCAGGTCCTGCCGGTATTTCCTGTGCATACTATCTCAGAGAGCGCGGCTATGATGTCACGGTATTCGAAAAGGAGAACGAGCCTGGCGGAATGCTGAGATACGGCATCCCGAGCTTCGTTCTGGAAAAGAATATCCTTGCGGCAGAGATTGATGTGCTGAAGCAGATGGGTGTTGAGTTCAGGACAGGCGTGGAAGTCGGCAAGGATGTCACGATCCCTGAACTGCGCAAGGAAGGCTACAAGGCATTCTATGTGGCAATCGGTCTCTGCGGCGGCAGAAAGACAAGAGTACCGGGTGAAGAGAGCGAAGGCGTGGAGTCTGCAGTCTCCTTCTTGAGAAGAACAAACATCAGCCATGATCCGACACTGGATGGCGATGTGGTTGTTGTCGGCGGCGGCAACGTGGCAATCGATGCTGCAAGAACAGCCGCAAGACTGACCAAGGGCAAGGTCACAATGCTGTGCCTGGAAGGCGAGCATGAAATGCCGGCTGCGGATGATGAAGTCAAGGCTGCAAAGGCTGACGGTGTTGAGATCTTCAACGGCTGGGGTCCGAAGGAAATCAGGAACGCAGACGGCAAGGTGACAGGCATTGTCTTCAAGAAGTGCACACAGGTCAAGGATGCCGATGGCAGATTCAACCCGAAGTACGATGAGAATGAACTCAAGGAAATCAGCTGTGCATATGTGATCGAAGCCATCGGTCAGGCAGCCGAGTGGAAGGATCTTCTCAAGGACAGCAAGGTTGTCATCAAGAGGAACGGCTGTGCAGAAGCTGATCCTGTCACATACCAGACTGCTGAACCGGATATCTTTGTCGGCGGTGATGTGTACCATGGCGCAAGATTTGCCATCGATGCCATTGCGGAAGGCAAGAAGGCTTCCGAGTCCATGCACAGATATGTCCATCCGGGTCAGTCCCTGACCATCGCAAGGGATCTCAGGGAGTTCATTGCCCTGGACAAGGATGACATTGAAGTGGAAGGCTATGACAATGCAAAGCGCCAGATGCCGGCTATGAAGGAAGTGTCCGATCCGTTTGCAAATCCTGTGACAACACTGACTGCTGAGCAGGTTTCCACCGAGGCAAAGAGATGCCTGAGCTGCGGTGCTACAACCGTGGATATCAACCGCTGCATCGGATGCGGTCTCTGCACGACGAAGTGTGAGTTTGATGCAATCCACCTGCAGAGGGATCTGCCGGATGCCTCCAGGATGCTGAGAGCCGAGGACAAGATGAAGCTCATCGCTCCTTATGCAGCACAGCGAGAGATGAAGATCCTCTTCAACAGGAAGAACAAGAACAATGCATGAAATGGGCATTGTTACTCATCTGGCCAAGACGCTGGATGAGATGGCACCGCAGCAGCACATTACAAAATACGGCTCCGTTACTTTGCAGGTAGGTGAAGTGTCCGGCATCATGACGGACTACTTCATTGACTGCTGGGATTACTTCAAGCGTAAGCATCCTTTACTGAAGGACTGCACACTGAAGCTGGAGACCATTCCTGCAGTCACCATGTGCGGAGACTGCGGGAAGACATACGAGACCGTGAAGTATGCCAAGATCTGCCCGTACTGCCACAGTGAAAACACGTGGCTTGTCACCGGCAATGAATGCATCATCAAGCAGGTTGAAGCAGAAACGGATGATGAATCAAAGGAAGACACATCCGTGGAAACAGAAGCACTTTGACGAAAGAACACCATGATGTCATGCGGCACCATGGTGTTTTTCGATACATATTCGTAGTTTGGCAATAATGGTAAAGTTCTCTCATTATTGCCATGAAATTTTAAGCTTCTTTTTACTGTGTACACAGTCATCCAGATACATGTTGATTAATGTCTGGTATGGAATACCTTCTTCTGCCGAAAGATTTTTAAAGTAATTAACAGTAGATACAGCAAGATTGATGGTCACTGGCTGCTTAACCTTTTTAGCGTAAGGATTTTTAACCGCTCTTGAAAAATCAAATTCCTGATTCAATAATTCATCGTCTTCCTTACTCATAAAGGCTCCTTTCATAACCATGTCTTTCGCTGTTGCTTGCTTTCCGTGCAGAAATAATTCGAATCGTGTCTTTATGCCTTATGCAATGCACTACAAGAAGAAGATTTCACGCTGCACTACATCCAAGAAGACGAAACCGGTCTTCGTCAGTGGAATGAAGATGGTCATAAATCAACAAAGCGTTCTCGTCATCAAATGCAGTGGCTGCTTCTCTGAAGGACACTCCGTGTTTGGATATGTTCTTCAGGTTCTTTGATTCGTCCCATTCAAATTTATACATATAATCAAGGGACGAAATAAATATAATATATTTATAATATGTTTGTCAATGTGCTCGTGCTGGCAAAATGTAATGCCATGTTGTATGGTCGTTATTTGTAACTATTCAGTCACATTGCGATTGAGAAGGTTTTTTCCTAGTGTAGTAAC
>OMUX01000035.1 GCA_900314345.1 uncultured Erysipelotrichaceae bacterium
GTTCGCTGTATGAATGGTAGACTGCCATGCGGACAAACATGGGCGGTGGATTACCTGCGGCAATGTTCTGGGAAATGAAGCAGGAAGTATACGATATCGCCAGGATCAGGTGAATCATCCTGATCCCGTGAAAAACCGGTTTGAAGAACTTGCGTGAACATAGAAAAACAGCCAGGAGCGTGTCTGTGCTCCTGGCTGTCTCTTGGTAAGAAAGCTTAGTTCTTAGCTGCGTTTGCACCGGCAATTCTTCCGAATACCGTGATATCGCAGATTGCATCAGAACCAAGACGGTTTGTACCGTGGATGCCGCCGGTTACCTCACCTGCAGCGTACAGACCCGGGATTGTCTCGCCGTTTTCATTCTGTACTTCTGCGTTGGTGTTGATGACAAGACCACCCATGGTGTGGTGAACACTCGGCTGGGAAACCATGATGTAGTAAGGACCTTCTTCAATCGGGATCAGGTCAGGTCCGGTTCCGTCATACAGGCTGTCCTTGCCTGCTGCACAGTCAGCGTTCCACTGATCAATGGTCTTCTGCAGTTCATCAGCGTCAATGCCGAAGAAGTCAGCAGCTTCCTTGAGGGTATCAGCCTTGACGATGTGTCCGTCGTCAAGAAGCTTCTTGTATTCATCTGCGTGGATCTGATCCATCTTTGTCTGATCCATCATGGACTGTTCCCAGACCATGTAGGAAACACTGCCTGTCTGTTCTGTCACAGCCTTGGAGATGACATCTCTGCGGTCAAGTTCACCGACAAAGCGATCGCCTTCCTTGTTGACAAGGAGTGCACGGCCATCGAGTCTGACATCACCGACATACAGAAGCAGTCCGGATGTGATGTCGCAGGTCGGATATGTCTGGATGTATTCCATGTCACGTACAGCTGCACCGACAGCCTGTCCCATGACAATACCATCGCCTGTGGAACCGCTTGTGCATGTGCTCAGGATCTTCTCATCCATTTCAGGGTTGTACTGCTTGCGCATCTCAATGTTGGAGCCGAAACCGCCGGTAGTGAGAATGACTGCCTTTGCGGCATTGAATGTGACATCCTGTCCGTTGTAGTCAGCCTTGACACCGACAACCTTGCCGGAGTCATCCTGTACCAGTTCCTTGGCATCACAGTTTGTCAGAACAACAACACCGAGATCTTCTGCTTTCCTGGAAAGCTTTGTGATCATTTCGACACCGTTCTGTCCAACCGGCACAAGGCTTCTTGCGACGGAATGACCGCCGAACTTGAAGAGGTTGTCCTCCTCGAATTCCTCGCCGACATCATCCTTCAGCCAGGTTGCGGCATCCAGTGCATTGTCTGCCAGGACACGTACCAGAGCAGGATCAGCGACATTGTCGCCGCCCTTCATGACATCGTCGTAGAACTGATCTGCACTGTCTTCGATTCCCTGTGCCTTCTGGATATCATTGCCAGGTGCAGCGATTTCACCGCCGGATACCAGTGTGTTTCCGCCGACTACGCCTTCCTTTTCCAGAACGACAACGGAAGCACCGTTCTCTTCTGCAGTAACTGCTGCACAAAGACCAGCGCCGCCGGCACCGACAACAACAATGTCATAATCTGTATCGACTGCTTCAGGAGCTGCAGATTCTGCTGCAGCAGTGGAAGCAGCGAGTGTGGAAACATCCACACCGGCAGATTCCATGGCTGCTTTGACTGCCTCGATGATGGCATCGGATGTGACCGTAGCACCTGCTACAGCATCAACATCCAGAGACTGTGCATCGACAATCTCACCCGGGATTGCATCAACAGCATTTGTACCGATGCCTTCTGTTTCCTTGTGGTCTGTGACTTCAACCTTTTCGATCTTGTCAGAACTCAGGGTTACTTCAACCGTGACATCGCCGTTGCGGCCGGCTGCTGTTCCGGTATAGGTTCCCGGTGTGTACTTGCCTGCAGCTTCCGTTGCCTGAGCTGCCGAGGAGCTGCCGCATGCACTCAGAGATACTGTCATGAGCGCACAAAGCAAAACATTCCAAAAGCGTTTCATCTTTTCCTCCTATGATGATCATTCACTGATGACCGCCATTGACCATTATAGGACTGGAAATGAAAAATGTTTCATTAAGATTGTGGCTGTACAGGAATTATCTGAAGTCACATGATTCCAGATGGTCATTGTAGATGCCGATGCCCTGCATATAGGAGTAGATGATGGTCGGGCCGACAAACCGGAAGCCGCGCTTCTTCAGATCCTTGCTTACAGTAATGGAAAGATCAGAGACAGAAGGGGTGTCTTCCATTCTCTGCAGATGGTGGTCAATGACCTTGCAGTCACTGAAGTGCCAGATGTATCTGTCAAAGCTTCCGTATTCCTCCTGGATCTTCAGGAATGCCTGTGCATTGGTAATTGTTGATTCAATCTTCCTGCGGTTCCGGATGATGCCTGGGTTATGCATGAGTGCTTCAATCTTCTGTGCATCATATGTGGCTATGATCTTTGGATCAAAGCCATCAAAGACCTTCCGGTAATTGTCTTCTCTTTCTATGATCGTGGACCATGACAATCCTGCCTGTGCACCTTCCAGGATCAACATGGCAAACAGTTCCTGATCATCATGCACCGGCTTGCACCAGCGTTCATCATGGTATTTCTTCATCTTTTCAGAACCCAGTTCCCATCCGCAGCCTGTCATATGTATACCTCTTTAAGCGTGTGTAACAGCTTGCTTAAACTTGCGTAAAATCCGCTCTGCATTGCTTGCAGTGCTACATGGATCATACCAGACTGAATGCAGAAGGTGCAGATATGAAGACAGACTGTTTCATTTCCGGAAAAATATTCAAGATCATGATGGTAGTGCTGATGTTCCTGCCGTTAGTGACACAGAAGCCGTATGACAGCAGGTATACCGTCAATGTCATTGCGGAGGTCCTGAAGAATCCATACAGTGTCAGGATCAAGGTATTCCTGCCTGCAGCCAAAGCTGCTTTGCTGGCTGCGGCAGTGAGTCCGCTTCTCTTTGCAAAAAGTGAGAAGATCATCCTTGGATACTATGCAGTGATCTTGATGGTGGTGTCTGTATTCCAGAACATGTCAGATACACAATATGGCTTCACGTTCATTCCCGGAAACATGATTTTGCAGCTGATCATTGCTGCAATTGTACTTATCGATCTTCACGGAAGGAAAAGCAGGATTGAGAAGAATGACATGGATGCTCGG
>OMUX01000065.1 GCA_900314345.1 uncultured Erysipelotrichaceae bacterium
ACGGCGGATACATGCCGGCATGGCGGAAGCGCATCTCCTGACAGAAGAAGCCTTCATAGTCCTGTGCTGCGGCACAGGTGACGGCATAATGTTCCGGGTCAAAGACCTGGAACACCGCTTCGCCTTCCTTGGCGGACCTGCCGCTTCTTCCTCCTGCCTGCATGAGAAGGTCAAATGTCATCTCGCAGGAACGGTAGTCATTCCTGCCAAGACCCTCATCCCCGTTGAGAACACCTACCAGCGTCACATCCGGGAAGTCGAGTCCCTTGGCAATCATCTGGGTTCCAAGAAGGATATCCGCTTCATGGCTCCCGAAAGCCTTCAGGATGTTTTCGTGGCTGTTCTTCCTTGCGGTGGTATCGGCATCCATGCGCAGGATCCTTGCCTCGGGGAATGCCTTCTGCACCTCTTCTTCCAGACGCTGTGTCCCGAAGCCATAGCCTGCATAGCCTTCCATGGCTCCGCAGGCCGGGCAGGCCTTTGGCACATGCATGGCCGTGCCGCAGGCATGGCATCGCAAGAGTCTTTCATCCTTGTGATAGCTCATCGCAAGATCACAGTGCGGACATGTAATCACCTTGCCGCATGCCTTGCAGCGAAGCTGGCTGCTGTAGCCTCTCCGGTTCAATAACAGGATCACCTGCTGTCCATGATCCAGACGGTCCTGGATCTTTTCCTTGAGTGCATTGGTGAGAATGAAGGATTCTCCTTTCTTCACAGCATCCCTGAGGGAAACAATCGTCACTTTCGGAAGCGTATCGTTGATGCGATGATCCAGTGTGATCAGATGATACACATGCTTGAGGGCCCTGGCATAGCTTTCCAGGGTCGGTGTTGCCGAACCCAGTATCACCTTGCAATGGTGGTATCTGCCCCGTTCGATGGCAATATCACGGCAATGGTATGCCGGCTGGCTGTCCTGCTTGTAGGAACTGTCCTGTTCTTCATCCATGACGATGAGTCCAAGATCAGCAAACGGCAGGAAGACGGCAGACCGTGTTCCAACAGCAACGGAAGCCTTTCCTTCCTTCACCCTGCGGTACTGTTCATATTTCTCCTGGGCATTGAGGCCGGAATGATAGATGGCAAGGGAGCTGCCGAAGCGGGCACTGACGCGTTCGATCATCTGCGGTGTCAGGGCAATCTCCGGCACCAGGATCAGCACCTGTCTGCCTTTTTCCAGAACATCTGCGGCAAGCCTGAGGTAGACTTCCGTCTTGCCGGATCCTGTCACGCCGCGGATCAGGTATACAGCATCATCGGTGGTTTCAATTTCACGGACTGCTGCCTTCTGTTCCACACTGAGATCAAAAGACGGCATGGTGATATCAGCATGTCTGATATCCCTGGCTTCCTTTTCCTTTTCAAAGGAAACAAGCGCCCCTTTTTCAATCAATGCATGCGCCTGGTTGGGAAACAGCTTCCGCAGTTCACTGTAGGACATCTCCCCTTTTTCCTGCACCATGGTGAAGGCAGAAAGCTGCTTTGGCGTCAGGGAGTACTCCCCCTCCCCGATCCTGACAAACTTCTCCATGACCACCGGCTTGCTGGAGGACTGCGGCTTGACCTTCCCCGGCAGCATCACCTGAAAGCACGAAATGGTTGTAGACAGTGTCTGTTCCTTCATCCAGAGGGCAAGATCATGGAGCTCCGGGGTGATCAGAGGATGTGCATCGAGTACTTCCTCGATCTGTTTGAGCTTTACGCCAAGCCTTTCTTCCGCCTGCTGTTTTGTCTCTTCACTGTGTTCACAGGATTCCACAAAGCCGATGGCCTTGTGATGGGCAAAATCCACGCGGACACGCACCCCCTGCTCCACCGGTTTCTCTGAAATATAGGTATATGTCTGGTCAATCCGTCTGACGGGATGTTCCATCCAGATCTGTACAAGTTCCATACCGGCAATATTCTATCGTATGAAAGGCAAATGTGACATAATGGAATACATCAGAAAGAAGGAAGCATCTATGCACAGCAAGAGAAAGTATGTCCTTGGCTTCATCGGCATGGGACACATGAATACCGCCATTGCAAGAGGCGCAGCCGTTTCGGAAAGCATCGAACGCTACCAGGTCTGCGTCTATGATCATCATCCATAAAGAACAAAGGCTTTGTGCAATGAGGAAAGCTTCACCTGGCTGGAGAGTGAAAAGGAAGTTGCCGAAAACAGCCACATTGTTGTCCTTGGCGTGACGCCGCAGAAAGTGGACGCTGCACTGGAGAATCTCAAGGGTGTGAAGATTGAGTGCCTCCTGACAATAGTCACCGGTGTGCCGATCAGTCATTACCAGGAAGTGCTCGGAAGCGATGTACCTGTCATCCGGGCGATGCCCAATACCCCTCTGCAGATCGCAGAAGGTGCAACGGCTCTGTGCATGTCTGCCAATGCCAGTGCGGATGACTACGACTTTGTCTATTCCCTCTTCTCTTCCATGGGCATTGCCCGTACGATCCCGGAAGACAAGATGAGCGAGATCATTGCCGTCAACGGCTCCACACCGGCCTATTTCTACTACTTCATCGATGTCATGATGAAGGACGCCATGGCCCATGGCATTGAAGAGGAAAGCGCACGTGCCTTGCTGGTACAGACGATGATCGGAAGCGGAGAGCTTCTCATGAAGAACAAGACCACGCCGATCGAGGACTTTGTAAATGAGGTCTGCTCCCCGGGAGGTACAACCATCGAAGCCGTCAATGTCATGAAACAGGACGATGCCCTTGCAAAGGTGCTGAAAGAGGCTAATGCAAAGTGCATCAAGCGTGCGGAAGAGCTTGGCGGAAAATAAGTTTTCACGAAAATATGAAAACTTTTCAGATTGAATTGACATTTTCTGAAAGCGATGTAAGATGATTGCACAAGCAACGAAGAGGAGAAGTACTCCTTCACGAGCCGCAAAGGGAACGGACAGACAGTGAGACGTCCGCAGGCAGGAAAGAGGAAAGAACACCTTGGAGCTTCCCGCCGAAACAGCAGTAGGCCGGGACGGAGGCAGCCCGTTAGCGAACTGCCCTTCTGTGCATGCAGAAGAACAAGTGACCGGTTTACGGTAAATTGGGTGGCACCGCGGAGAATGACAGTCCTTCGTCCCAGATTCAGGGACAGGGACTGTTTTGTTTTATCCGGAGGGAAGGATTATGTGTGGAATTCTTGTATCGACTGATCCGATGACGGATCGCGCAGCTTTTGCAAAAGGACTTTCAAGGCTGGATGACCGTGGTCCGGATGACAGCCGCATTGAAACCGTCGGGGGATGCCTGATGGGCTTTGACCGTCTGGCCATCATGGGCCTGGACATCACGGGGATGCAGCCGTTTCACCTGGGCAAGAGCGCCGTGGTATGCAATGGAGAGCTGTATGGCTTCCGTCCTGTGAAGAAGGAATTATCAAAGAAGTATCACTTCGTCAGCGACAGCGACTGTGAGATCATCCTGCCGCTGTATCAGGAATACGGAACAGAGATGTTCAATCAACTCGACAGTGAGTATGCCATGTGCATCTATGACGGTGAGCATGATACATTCATTGCCTCCCGTGATCCGATCGGCATCCGTCCGCTGTTCTATGGCTATACGGAGAACGGAAAGATCTGCTTTGGCTCCACGGCATCCTGCCTGATGCCCATTGCAAAGGACATCGCGCCCTTCCCTCCGGGAACGTACTACAAGGACGGGAAGTTTGTTCCATATACACACATCGAGATGCCGGATCATGTATGCATGGACGACATGGATGAGATCTCTCATCAGATCCATGACCGGCTGATTGACGGTGTCCGCAAGAGAATGGATGCGGACGCTCCTGTGGGATACCTGCTCTCCGGCGGTCTTGATTCCTCGCTGGTGTGTGCCATCGGGCAGAAGCTTCTGCCTGGCAAGCGCATCCGTACCTTTGCCATCGGCATGGATGAAGATGCCATTGACCTGAAGTATGCAAAGCAGGTTGCGGAATACATAGGCAGTGAACATACCGAGATCTACATGAACCGCAAGGATGTCATCCGTGCCCTGCGTCCGGTCATCAAGGCACTGGGCACCTGGGATATCACAACCATCCGTGCTTCCATCGGCATGTACCTTCTCTGCAAGGGCATCCATGAAAAGACCGACATCAAGGTATTGTTCACGGGTGAAATCAGTGATGAACTCTTCGGCTACAAGTACACGGACTTCGCACCGAATGCAGAGGAGTTCCAGCAGGAAGCGGAGAAGCGCATCCGTGAATTATACATGTATGATGTACTGCGTGCCGACCGCTGCATCTCCTGCAACTCCATGGAAGGAAGAGTGCCTTTCGGCGACCTGGCCTTTGTGCGATATGTCATGAGCATTGATCCGGCAAAGAAGATGAACACATACCACATGGGCAAGTATCTTCTGAGACATGCCTTTGAGAAGGACCATCTGCTTCCGGAAAACATCCTGTGGCGTGACAAGGCAGCCTTCTCGGATGCCGTTGGTCATTCCCTGGCGGATGACCTGAAGGCTTATGCTGAGGAAGTCTACAGTGATGAGGCATTCGAGCGTCAGAGAAAGCTGTATCCGTACTGCACACCGTATACCAAGGAATCCCTGCTGTACCGTGAGATCTTCGAACAGTATTATCCTGGCATGGCAGAGATGATCAAGGACTACTGGCTGCCGAACCAGAGCTGGAAAGGCTGCCAGGTCACAGATCCAAGCGC
>OMUX01000227.1 GCA_900314345.1 uncultured Erysipelotrichaceae bacterium
ACAAGGAACCCATGATCCTTCCGGAGATCAAGAAGTTCAACCCGAGCTTCGATGTGACAGACCATTCCTTGTTAACGGGCATCGTCACAGAGCGCGGCATTGTATATCCGCCGTTTGACATCAACCTGAAAAAACTGTTTAACAAATAAGTGAATAAAGGAGAAAGAACATGGAACCAAAGGAAAGTATTTCTGCATGCATCAGGGTCAAGGATGAACTGTCAAAGACCGTCCTGATGCCGGGAGATCCGCTGCGTGCCAAGGCACTGGCAGAGAAGTATCTCACCGATGTCGTCTGCTTCAATGATGTCCGCAACATGCTGGGCTTCACCGGCACCTACAAGGGAAAGAGAATCTCCGTCATGGGACACGGCATGGGTGTTCCTTCCGTCGGCCTGTATACGCATGAACTCTTCACCCAGTTCGGCGTGGACAACATCATCCGCATCGGCTCTGCCGGCGGACTGTCCATGGATGTGGATGCCATGGATGTCGTCATTGCCGAAGCAGCTTCCACAAACTCCAGCTATGGAAATGCCTATGGCATCCCTGGCCAGCTGGCAGCCTGCGCAGACTTTGACATGCTGGAGACAGCTGTCAATGTCGCAAGAGAGAAGAACATCAAGTACAAGGTAGGACGCGTCTATACCTCCGATTTCTTCTACTATCCGCAGAAGGGTCTCAATGAAACACTGAGAGACAGCGGCCATCTCTGTGTTGAAATGGAGACTGCCGGTCTGTTCTGGGAAGCAGAGATGAACCATAAGAGAGCAGCTTCCATCCTCTCCATCTCCGACCACCTCTTCAAGCCGCAGGCACTGACGGCAGAAGAACGCCAGAACGGCTTCACCGACATGATGGAGATTGCTCTGGAAACTGCCTGGAAGTTCGCAGACTGAACATTCATGCATACAGGGATCCGCATCTCGCGGATCCCTTTTTTCTTGCATAATTTCACAATACCGTTTGTAATGGATACAGGCAGGTATTCTTCATGACATTCAGTGAAATCATCGCATCAATTGACAGTTTTCTGTGGGGCTGGCCCTTGATCCTCCTTCTGTTCGGAACGCATGTGTTCATGACCTTCCGCACCGGCTTCATCCAGAAGGAAATCTTCCGGGCAGTGAAGATGTCCGTTTCAAAGGATGACGACAGTGAAGGCGATGTCTCCCAGTTCGGTGCCCTTACCACCGCCCTTTCCTCCACCATCGGAACCGGCAATATCATCGGTGTCGGAACAGCCATTGCCATGGGCGGTCCAGGCGCAGTTCTGTGGATGTGGCTGACCGGTGTCTTCGGCATGGCCACCAAGTATGCCGAAACGCTGATTGCCGTAAAGTACCGCGTGAAGAGTGAAGACGGTACGATGATCGGCGGTGCCATGTATGCCCTCGACCGCGGTCTTCACAGGAAAAAGCTCGGCATCCTGTTTGCCATCCTGACAAGCCTTGCGGCCTTCGGCATCGGCTGTATGGTACAGGCCAACGCCGTCAGTGCTTCCATCAGCCAGTACTTCAGCGTGAAGCCTGTCATCACCGCCCTTGTGCTTGCCTTCATTGTCGGCCTTGTCATCCTTGGCGGCATCCAGAGCATCACAAAGGTATCCGAAAAACTCGTCCCCTTCATGGCTCTCTTCTATGTCATCGGCTGTATCACCATCCTGGTGATCAACCGTTCCGTTCTTCCGGAAACCATCGCCGTCATCTTCAAGAGCGCCTTCAATGCCAAGGCTGCCGGTGCCGGCTTTGCCGGAGCCACTGTCTCGGCATCCTTGCGCTATGGCTTTGCAAGAGGACTTTTCTCCAATGAAAGCGGCCTCGGTTCTGCCCCATTGGTTGCCTCAGCCGCAAAGACCAGGAACCCCAAAAGACAGGCCCTTGTCTCCATGTCCGGAACATTCTGGGATACCGTTGTCATCTGCCTGATGACCGGCCTTGTGCTTGTTTCAACCATTCTGAAATACGCAAGCTCCAGCATCATCGGAGAAAACGGCAGCTTCCTGACCGCAAAGGCATTCTCCATGATCCCGAACATCGGTGAACCGGTGCTGATCATCGGTCTCATTACATTTGCCTTCTCCACCATCCTTGGCTGGTACTACTATGGCGAGCGCTGCATGGTCTACCTGTTCGGCCAGAAATCCATCAGGCTCTACAAGATCCTCTGGGTCATCGGTGTCTTTGCCGGCTCCCTTGTGGAACTGAACCTTGTCTGGAACATTGCCGATCTGCTCAACGGCCTCATGGCTGTGCCCAATATCATTGCCGTCCTTGGCCTGCACAATGTCATCCGCAGTGAAACACAGAAATACAGCGGGGAACATATCAACGATCCGGACACCAGTGAAATCCCTGTTCTGAAGAACGCAGAAAAAGGCGTGCTGCATTGACATTCACGCCTTTGGTATTCAGTGTTTTGCCTGCCGGTGGAAATACAGCGCACCGTACAGATTTGCATCTTCATGGAAATGACACAGCGTCAGCTGCGGTTTTTCACATGCATACATGGGATTCACGCTGGCATACGCCTCATCCATCTCTTCCTGCATGATATTCACCAGGATCGGCTCTGAGGAATAGCCTCCCCCGATCGCCACCTTTTCCATATCCAGAAGATACTGGATGGACATGATTCCGCTGACAATCCTTGCACAGTATTCATGCAGGGATGCAATCGCATCCGGATCTCCTGCATTAGCCTTGGCAAAGAAGATCTTTCCGTGTGTGCTGTCCCGCTTCATGTGCATCCGGTCGGTATAGATATCCTGCAGGGCATGTGCCCTGACATTCACACCCCAGCTCTGTGCGGGATCATACTTCCGGTCTGTCCTTGCCGGACACATCCCGGCTTCTCCTGCCGAGAAATGAGAACCATGATATACCTCATGATTGATGATCAGACCGCAGCCAAGCCCGGTGCCTATGACAATGACCGCACCGTTGTCCACATCCTGCATACTGCCGGCAGTCAGCTCTGCAAGGGCTGCACACTTGGCATCATTTTCAATGGTAATGGGAACCGGAATGAACTTCTCCAGCTTATCCTTCAGGCAGACATGGTAAAGGCAGGACACCGCACCTCCATGCCAGAAATATCCCGTCTTACAGTTGATCCTGCCAGGAGCGGCAATGGCAATGCCGCTGATCTCATCCTTGGTGGCCATGTAGAGATCCTCAATGATGCCAATGAGCTCATTCAGATCATTCCTTGGCGTACGGATCTTTCCAGCACGCGCAACCATCTTTGTCTCATCCATGATCGCTGACTTGATACTGCTGCCGCCGATATCAATGCAAAGATAATGATTCATTATGATCACCCTGTTTCTTTACTCGTATTGTAACAGCAGAACATACCCTTCCGCGAAGAAAAAAGCGTTTCTTCTTCAGAAAACGCCTTTTTCTTCACTGACTGCCTGTTTTCACCGCACGTCTTGCAAAACCAAACGTCGCACCAGGATCATACATGGAATCATCCCTGTGCTCCTGCACAGTCTTTGCCGGAGATACCTTCTTGAGATTCTCAATCAGAAAGACATACTCGTTTCCATGACTGTGCTGATCAGAACGTTTCATGCTTATCACCTCCTGAATGCGCAAAAGGCAGCCCGCTTCCGGACTGCCTCATTGCATCATCTGATGATTTCTTTTTTAATCGTTTTCACGAAAAGGTCAAGACTTTTTTATTGGGAACCATTTCGTTTGTGGTCGATTTTCACGAACGAAAAGCCGCGAATTTATAAT
>OMUX01000050.1 GCA_900314345.1 uncultured Erysipelotrichaceae bacterium
CGGGCATTGGCGGCAATGAATATTCAGAAACGGAAATTCAGAAGCAAAGAAAAGGCGGCTTGTTCAGCCGCCTCAGGATCAAGCCTGTACGTGTGTATGAGAGTAGAGATACCTGAAGATCCTGACAGTACCCCATGGAGTGTAGATGCCGAATGTGACAATGGACAGCAGGAACACAATGATGTACTGGCCAAGGATGCCCATGGCTGTTCCTTCATACTGCATGCGGTCATTGCCGATGAGGCAGTGTTTCATTTCCCACTTTTCGATCATGGTGATGGTCCATGGTCCGGCAAGACCAAGGGTAACAGTTAACAGAAGCACCTGCAGCAATCCATACCCGAAGTACTGGAAGCTGCTACCGTCAAAGGCACCCAGGGAAGCAGGGCTGTCCTGGTAGTATGTATGCTGCATTTCCCATTTCCTCAAAGCAACATACATGAAGAAGGAATAGATGCCCAGGGTAACAATGTCCAGGAGGATCCAGAGAATCCAGTGTCCTAACAGGGAACCTCCGGTTCCGTTGAAATCCAGTCGTCTTCCGTCAATGACGGTATGTGTCTTTTTCCACTTCAGGAGCCTGCACAGCATCCATGGTGTGGCAATCGTAAAGGTAAGGGCAGAGACCAGTGCTGTCAGAAGGCTCAGACCGAACAGTGTCAGTCCGTCACCATCGAAGCAGGAGTTCTCTGTGTACTGAGCGGTACTGTCTGCAGTGCTTCTTGTCTCTGCAGGGTGTTCTTCCTTGTATTTCTCATACCATGTCTTGTATGCAGTCAGATCATCCGGGAAGGCGGGCACTGCTTCAATGCCTTTCTTCTGCAGTACCACTCTTGAGAAGGCATCGATGCCATAGAGTGCACACAGGAAGCCGAAGAAGGTACCCACACTGCCCCAGCGGAATACCAGGCCAAGGCAGGCCAGGAATGCAAGGATATTGCCGCCGGCATTGACATAGGTCCATGTACCGGCCTTTTCAGGCTTGTGGGTGATCAGAAGACCAATGGCTGCTATACCTGCCGCAGAAGCGACAATGAACAGTACCCGTACAATGACAAGGACAGCTTTGAATATACCGCCGAATAACGGTACGTAGTAAAACACATCAAATGCATGTGACAGTACACCGTTGGCAATGTCCATGAACAGAGGGAACAACAATGCCACAGCCGCAAAGATCTCATAATGATCGTCTGTGAGGTAGTCTCTCCAGTTCTTCCTGAAGTCATCTGCCTTGTCAGAGGCGGTGTTCATGGCATCAGAGAAGGATCTGCCTGTCTCATTCAGAGACTGTCCCAGATCATCAAATGCATCCTTGAAACCTGAACCGATATCTTCACCGGCTTTGTCTATGCCATCACCGATCTTGTCGGAAATACTTTCCCCTTTGTCTGTATTTTCCTCATTTGGCACAGCGGTCTTCTGCTCTGCACCGCAATGCGGGCAGAATCTGCTTCCTTCCGGTATTTCCTTGCCGCAGTTTGTGCAATACATGAATCTCATCCCCTTTCACTTACTCTCAATATACTGAAAATCCTGTTAAGTGTCTGAAAAGTTCTGTATGCATGACTGTCAGGAATCATACAGTCTTTCATGTCAGTTCTGGCACTCTGTGCCAGAAGTGGCACAAAATCAGTGCCAGTTCTGCCAAAGACATTGACATTGGCACAAAAGACATACCTTGTATTCCTTTCAGCATAGAGCCATGCACCGGCAAAGAGACAGAAAGCTGCTGCAAGGTGTATGAGGGTGAACAAGAGATGTCAGGGCATGCTTTGGTCTGAAAGCTGATGTGCATGCCGCTTCTAAACATTTAGAAGTTAATTAGAAGTTGTATTAGAAGTTCTGCTGGAAGCTGATTAGAAGCAACGGGGAGAGCGGGACGGATGCTCGCTCCTTCTGCTGGCTGTATTGCCTGCATTTCTGGCACTTTGTGCCAAAAGTGGTTGAAATCTGTGCCAGTTTGGCCAAAGGCATTGACATTGGAAGGATTTCTGCTGGTGCAGTGGTGGCCATGCTTTTGTAGCTGTCACTACATTTCTGTTATTATAATGCTGAAGTTCATGATAAGGAGGTTACGTGTATGAGCAACATGCTGGCGGACAGAATCAAGACTGCAGACCTGACAAAGAAACAGCAGAAGATCGCAGACTATTTCATCAAGAACCAGAACAGGCTTGGGAATCTTTCCACGCTGGAAGTGGCAAAGGAGATCGGGGTTTCCGATGCATCGGTCATTCGTTTCTCCAGAGCCATCGGCTTTGACGGATATGCGGACCTCAAGGAACATGTCTACGACATGCTGGTGGAGAACAACACCAATACCATGTCATTGACGGAGCGCATGAATGTCAATGATGCAAAGTTTCCTGACAATGACGTAACAGAGCAGTTCAAGGATGTCATGGTCAGCAACTTCCGGAACATCTTTGCCTATAACCATCTGTCTGACTTCGACAAGGCTGCCGATATGATCGTGAAGGCGGATCATAAGTACGTGATCGGTCTGCGCGGGTGCAAGGGTGTTGCGACATCCTTCGGCAGACTGCTTGGCTTCATGATGAAGAATGTCGATGTGCTCAAGGACAATGAATGCACAAGCATCTCCAGTGCCCAGGACATGACGACAAAGGATGTTGTCATCATGTTCGTGTTCTCCCGCTTCTACAAGATCGACAAGCATTATCTGGACCTGGCAAAGGAGCGTGGAACGAAGGTGATCCTGATCATCGATGATGTCACAGGGCCTTTGACAAAATATGCAGACCTGACATTGATTGCGCCGGTGGAAAGCATGAACTTCTTCCGTTCCACCATCGGCATTGATGTCATATCGGAATACCTGCTGACACTGATCGGGAAGAAGATCGACAGTCGTCAGAGAATCGAGGAAAGAGACAGGATCATTGCTGACCAGCGGCTGTGAAGTCGACAGCTGCAGGTCAGCTTTTTATTATGCAAGGAAATGTAACACTTGCTAAAAAATTAATTTAAAAAAGTAGTGGATTCTACTTTACAAGTGCTTACATGTCGATTATATTAACCATGGAAGTAGTAAGCACTACAAGTAAAGGAGAAAATGTAATGAAGTATACAGTATTTCTGGGCGAGTACATTCATCCGGATGCCAGGAAATACCTGGAAGAGAATGCCAATGTCGTCAGCACGATGGACGATTCTGAAAAGATTGATGCCATTGTTCTGCGTACCTTCAAGGTTGACAAGGAAGTCATGGACAAGTGCCCGAACCTGAAGGTTATCGGCAAACATGGTGTCGGTGTGAACACCATTGACCTGGAAGAGGCAAAGAAGAGAGGCATTGTTGTCCTCAATACACCAAGAGCCAACTCCAATTCCGTCGCTGAGCTGATCGTTGGCCTGATGCTCAACATTGCAAGGAATATCACTGCTGCACATGAAAAGACACAGACAGGTGCATTCAAGAAGATCGCTCCGGCTGAGATGACAGGCATGGAGCTGACCGGCAAGACACTGGGTCTCATCGGTACAGGCAACATTGCAAGAAGAGTCGGTGAGATCTGTGAGAAGGGCTTCGGCATGAAGGTCATCGGCTATGATCCGTTTGTCTCCAGGGAGAACATGGAGAAGATGGGCTATGAGAAATACGATACCGTTCCGGAACTGATCCGGAACGCTGATGTGATCAACGTTTCCGTTCCGCTGACCAAGGATACGGAGAACCTGATCTCCGGTGATGTGTTCGACTGCTTCAGACCGGGTGCCATCCTGGTTAATGCGGCAAGAGGCGGCATCGTGAATGAGGATGATCTGTATGAAGCACTGAAGGCACACAAGCTCAGAGCCGCTGCCTGCGATGCCTTTGTACAGGAACCTCCGACAAAGGAAAATACAAAGCTCTATGAACTGGATAACTTCATCGGTACACCGCACATCGGTGCCTGTGCTGAGGAAGCGCTCTGGAGAATGGGTGATGAAGTAACGCATGAAGTGATCAACGTACTGAACGGTGCAGAAGCAAAGCACCGGGTTGCTTAAGGGAAAGAGGGGAGAAAATCATATGGCAATCAGGTTAATGGACTGCACGCTGAGAGACGGCGGCAATGTTGTAGGCAAGGGATTCCCGATCGACTATACGACAATGATGATCGAGGGACTGATCCGCTCCGGCATCACAACAATTGAAATGGGAAACTGCGTCGGCATCGGTGCATACAAGAGCCAGGGTGATGCAGCTCCGGCAACGGATGAGGAATACCTGCAGTGCATTCAGCCCTACCTGGGCAAGGCAGAGATCGGCATGTTCTGCGGCTGGAAGAACGGTACAGAAGAGAACATTGCACTGGCGGCGAAGTATGGTCTGAAGTTCCTGAGAATCGGTGCCAACGCTGGCGATGGTGCCAATGCAGTTGAGGCAATCAAGCGTGTCAAGGCAGCAGGACTGAAGTGCCGCTACTCCATGATGAAGGCTTATGTACTGACACCGGAGGAACTGGCAGAAGAGGCAGCAATGGTGGCTGCGGCTGGTCTGGATGAGATCACGATCATGGATTCCGCCGGAACCATGATGCCGGAGGATGCCGCTGCCTATACAAAGGAACTTACGGCAAAGGTGTCCAT
>OMUX01000021.1 GCA_900314345.1 uncultured Erysipelotrichaceae bacterium
ATTCTCCAGACCGTCTGTGGTAATGACGAAGATCGTCTTTTCCGGTCTGTCTTCTTCCCTTGCATACTTCTGTACATTGGCAATGTGCTGGATGGAAGAACCCATGGCATCAAGAAGTGCTGTGCAGCCTCTGACCCAGTATTCCTTCTCACTCATCTTCGGAAGTTTTTCCAGAGGCACCCGGTCATACAGTACTTCACTGCGGTCATCGAACAACACCGTGGATACCAGTACTTCTCCTTCCTGTGCCTTCTGCTTTCCGATCATGGCATTGTATCCGCCGATCGTATCGCTCTCAAGGCCTCCCATGGAACCGCTCCTGTCAAGAATCATCACAAGCTCTGTCAAACCCTTTTTCATTTCTGCTTTCCTCCTTCATCAAGCAAGGAAAGCATACTGTTCACACATCATGAAATGGTCGCTGTCAAAGCGACAGTTTCGCTTGCGAAGAATACATGATAGGCATTCATGCGCATAGGGGGCTCTTCCTTAACTCATTTATTTTCACAGTTAAGGAAACGGCCTTGTTCTAAAACGATGCCTGCAATATAATCTAAGCAGGCTTCCTTAACTGTCATTTTTTTGCAGTTAAGGAAAAGAGCCGGAGGTTATATGATCGGCAGAGTACAGGAAAAAAAGTATCTTCAGTCATTGTCGAAAGAAGAAGAGCCGCAGTTCATAGCAGTATTCGGCAGAAGAAGAGTCGGCAAGACTTATCTGATCCGTGAAAGCTATGACTATCAGTTTACTTTTGAGCACACCGGTATCAGCAATGCGGATATTCCTCTGAAAGAACAGAAGCAGGCGCAGCTGGATCAGTTTGCAGAATCCCTTTCCAGAAGCGGATATTCTTGTGGAAAACTAAGTTCATGGAATGAAGCATTCCGTTGTCTCGAAAAAGTAATCGAGAATTCCAAAGAGCGCAAGAAAATCATCTTCATTGATGAGCTTTCCTGGATGGATACCTATAACAGCGGACTGATTTCTGCTCTTGAAAGTTTCTGGAATGGCTGGGCAACTGCCAGGAAAGAAAAGGATGTCATACTGATCGTATGCGCATCTGCTACATACTGGATGATTAATAATATCGTCAATGCAAAAGGTGGTCTGCATAATAGATTAACAGGCCAGATTTATCTGAAACCATTCACATTACATGAGTGTGAAGCATATCTGAAATCAAGACATATCGTTTTCAGCAAGCATCAGATTCTGCAATGCTATATGATTCTTGGCGGTGTTCCATATTACTGGAGCCTTTTGGAAAAAGGAAAGAGCCTGCCCCAGAATATTGATGCGCTGTTTTTCCAGAACAATGCTCCTCTTGCCAATGAGTACGATAATCTTTATGCTGCTTTGTTCAGTGCACCTGGACAGTATATGAAGATCGTGGAAGCGTTAAGCAAAGAGGGAATGGGTATGACCCGTGAGGAAATAAGCCAGAAAACCGGAATTACATTGTCCGGTGATCTGTCCCGAAAGCTGACAGAACTGGAAAACTGCGGTTTTATCCGAAAATACATTCCGTTTGGATACAAGGAAAGAAACGCGCTTTACCAGCTCATTGATAATTTCACATTGTTCTATTACCGTTTCATGGAAAAACCTGTCTATGATGAACACTTCTGGGAGAACAGAATCACTTCTTCCTCTGTTCAGGCATGGTGCGGTATCGCTTTTGAACGTGTCTGTCTGGAACATGTGCCGCAGATCAAGAAAGCACTCGGTATTTCAGGTGTCGAAACAAGCATCAATGCATGGAGATGCTTAAAAGATCCTGAAAACGGAATATTCGGATCGCAGATTGATCTCCTGATCGTACGCCGTGATCAGGTAATCAATGTCTGCGAAATGAAGTATTCCGAATCTGAATATCAGGTAGATGCAGCGTTTGACATGAAAATGCGTCACAAGATTTCCGATCTTCGCACCATCAGCAAGACAAAATATGCACTCTATCCGACATTAGTCACGACTTATGGTGTCATGGAAACTTCCTATGCAGGAAACCTGCAGGCCATCATCACAGCAGATCAGCTGTTCGAAGATTGAACTATAATGCACACATCTCAAAAGAGCTGAGGCATATTGTCCAGCTCTCCTTTGTATTGCTGTATATTTGTCAGTAAAAGAACTGATGGTTTTCAATGTAATTATTCAGCCTGTTTTTTCCTTCCTGTTCCATTTCAGGAAGTAGTATGTCAGCTCAATCACTGCACAGCACAGCCATCCAACAGGATAGCCAAAGGAGATGGTCTGCGGGGTATTGGAAATAAACCGTGACATGATGAACAGGTATACCTGGCGGATTGCCACAAAGGATATGAGCATGATGATCATCGGTCCTCTGGAATCCCCTCTTCCGCGCAATGCCCCGGCAAGCACGTGGTTGATGCAGTTGAAAAGAAGGAAATACATGTTCTGTCTGATGAAGATGGATGCGATGTCCACAACCTGCGAATCATTGGTGAACAAGCCCGCTGCCTGTCTGGACAGCAGTACCACGGTTGTGACAATGGTGAAGGTGATGCCTTCCGTGAAGATCAAGGATGTACGTGTGCCCTGGTTTGCACGTTTATAGTTCTGTGCGCCCATATTCTGGCTCACAAAGGTTGTGGCAGCCATGGCCATGGTCTGCATCGGCAGCATCACGAACTGGTTCAGCTTGTTGTACGCGGCCCAGCCTGCCATGACCACGGAACCGAAGTAGTTGACATAGGACTGCACGAAGATATTGGAAAAGGCAGTGATGCTTGACTGAATGGCTGCCGGTAGGCCAATGGCAAGAATCTGGCCAAGCAGTTCCTTGTCAATGCACATGTCATGCCATACAAACTGATAGATATCATCGGTATGCACCAGAAGAAACATGACCAGAATGGCAGAGATGAACTGAGAGATGATCGTCGCCCAGGCAGCTCCGCCGATCCCCATATGGAACACCAGCACAAACACCAGATCCAGAACGATATTGAGAAGACTTGTCAGGATCAGGAAGTACAGCGGTCTTGTACTGTCTCCCACAGCCTGCAGGATCCCTGCTCCGATGTTGTAGACAAGAAGACCGCTGACACCAAGGAAGTAGATCTTCAGGTATGTGGAAGCCTGCGGGAATACATCAGCCGGTGTATTCATGACATGAAGCAGGAAGTCCTGGCCATAGTAGCCGATGACTGTAAATGCCGCAGCCAGGATGAATGTCACGGTAATGATGGTCTCCACGGCAGTATGCAGTCTGTCAGTCTCTCTTGCCCCGAACAGCCTTCCGACCACCACGCCTGCCCCGATGGCAAAGCCGTTGAAGAAGAACACTGCCATGTTGGTGATCAGTGTTGTATTGCCGATGGCTGCCAGTGCCTGTGTTCCCACAAACTTCCCCACCACAACAGAATCCACGGTGTTGTAGAGCATCTGGAATACATTGCCCAGCATCAGCGGAATTGCAAACATCAGAATCTGCTTTGCGATCGGTCCGCTTGTCATGTCTTTTGTATGTGTCTGTTTCATATTCATTGCCAGCGGATATCAAAAGAAATCCGTACAGCAATTGTAGTCTTGTACGGATTCCTTGTCTTCATTTTCTTTTACAGTTTCTTAACATCACTGCGGATTCTTCCATCCGGATGCACTGTCATAGTCCGGATACTGCAGGGTATCCACAATCCAGTGATCTCCTTCCTTGCGGAAGGATACTTTCGCATATACGCCAGTTACCGGATCACCTTCATGAATGAACTGCGCATGCACGGTGCCATCGTCTTCCTTTTCCCATTTCGTCGGGTTGAACAGATCATTTCCCCAGCCCATGGCACCTCTTCCGATCAACACCTTTCCATCGTACTCAATGACATTGTCATCAAAGCCCTGCAGGTACTCTTCCGGAAGATACGTCAGGGCATAGTTCTTCAATGCCTCTTTGCTTGTAAAGCCGTCTGCCAGAACATAGTCCAGGTTTTGATCTGCACCATCCGGCAGTTCATCCACTGCGCCGAATACAACACTTGTCCCGTAATAGCCAAGCTCTTCATTCATCAGAACAGAAAGCAATGTTGTAATCCCTGCATCATCCAGTTCCTTTACCGGTGTTCCCTGATCCAGCATATCTGTATGTTCCGGGAAATCATACATGTTCTCTGCCTGGCTGTCGTTTACAGCCATGAAATGCTGTACACCATCATTGCATGCGGAAAGGATCTGTTCTGCCACTTCTTCCGTGCATTGATAATAGCGTGTTTCAGAGACACTGGAATCTGTCTTGACGATGCCGTCTTCATACAGGCTGACCTTGCTGTGATTTTCATCATTCAGTTCAAATACATACATCAGCTTGTCATAGTCCACGGATTCCGGATGAATCTCTTCCAGATCCGCTGTGTTCAGATGATGTGCCACCAGCTGCCGCATCACCTTGAGTGCTTCGTTTTCCTCTTCAATTCCTTCTTTGAATTCCTGATCTTCATATCCGGCTGGATCGGTATACATCTCTATGGTGAAAAGATCCGTTGCCCCAGGCCACCGGAAAGAGAAAGATGGAAGTTCAGGATCCGTCTCTGACAACAGTGCAATGGCCGGATCATCAGACAGTTCCACAGCAGAGGCTTCTGCTCCGGATGCCGGTGGAGCTGATGCTGTTTCTGCAGGCTGTGCTGAAGTAGCCGTGCCGCTGCATCCTGCAAGCAATGCCACAGTAAAAACAACAGCCATGTATTTCCGCAATGATCTCATGAACAAACCCCTCCTTGTTCATTACTACCATAGCAGAGTCTTACAAATCATTTCAACATATGCCGCATCAGGAAGCCTTCTTTCCTTTGCTCATCCGCATGGCAGAAAAGGACAGAATCAATAGCGGCAGATGGCATATCCCCATCCACCAGTTCTGCCTTTGATAACCAAACCATGTCATCATATTGAGGATGCCGAAGCTGAAGCCAAGGAAGGCAATCGCATGCATGGTTTCCCTGTGTACATACTTATGAAACAGCATCAGTGTGCCAAGGATCACCGGTGTGATCATGCAGTAGGCAACACCTGCATCGTTAATCAGCACCGTTCTTACAGATGGCACAATGATTCCTTCCTTGACACCATACGGCATCAGGAATGCCAGTGCCATGAAAGGAATGACCCACAGATACCGAGCATCCATGTCATTCTTCTCAATCCTGCTTTTCCTTCCGTGAAGATCGATCAGTACAATTGCCGCAATGATCAGCTGCACAATCATGTT
>OMUX01000341.1 GCA_900314345.1 uncultured Erysipelotrichaceae bacterium
CGCTGAAATTCCCGAATCTTGCCAATGTCATGTAAAATCACGCCGCAATACAGCAGTTCCGCATTGATCAGAGTCGGGTACGCCGCAACAAACCCTTTTGCGACCCTGAGCATACCTGTCAGATGCTGAAGGAGCCCGCCAATGCCATTTTCATGGACTTTCTGTGCAGCGGGGATCCTCAGTAACACTTCTCTGTTATCTGACAGTACTTTCTCTGTTAACCGCTTGTAATCCGAATCGTGAAATCCATCTACCGTATTCCAGAGTTCGGAAAACATATTTTCCAACGGCTCCGGCGCCATGGGCAGCAGCAGTCTCAAGTACTCATCCGGAATAGGATGATCATCCGGTATACGCTGAAGCAGGTTAACGTTGATCTGGAGCTTGCCGTTGTATGTCTCGACTGTGAATCCTGCATGTACTGCTTCACCGGCAACGAGAATATCCATTTCCGGCTTTTTCTCCCAGACCTTACCCGAAATAGAGCCCGTCGCATCCTGAAGTGTTACAGCCAAATACGGTTTCCCGGTTGTCGTAATGCGAGGCGTGATGGCCTGCAACAGATATACGCTTTTGCAGGCCATCCCTTCTGCGAGTCCGCTGATATCCTGATGCTGATAAAGTCTTGTTTCGCTCATGTCAGATCTCCCAACAAGTAATGAACTCAGACGGGAACTCTTCCGAATCCGGGTTCAGCCCATTCTCTGCCCGAAAGGACGCCTTCCTGTTTCCCTTTTCAACAGTCAAATGATTGCTGAATTCCGTCCATCCGTGGGCATCAAACCAGTGATCATCATAATCATTGCCGGTCGGCTGAACAATGTTTTCCATGAATGATGCCATATTGAACAGCGTTCCGTCACTGAGATTCTGGATATTGGCATCGATCACAGCCATAACCAGCTCGCTCAATCCAGTCTCCTTGGTGACTGCCTGCTTCAACGCTGCCCATGCAAAAGTGGCAAACATATCATTGCTGAGGTTCAGAGTATCATCCACCATAACGCTTGTTGCTGCGTCGTACATCCGCATCCGTTCTGTAGCTGAACTCAGCGATTTTGTTCTTGCTTCTTTTTCTTCAGTAAGCAGATTGCTGAAGGAAAGCCAGCCATGCTCGCAGAGCCAGTCATAATCGGATTCGCAGGAACACGACTGAACTTCGCTTTCCATAAGCGATGCCATCATGAACAGTGCACCGTCATTAAGATAAGAAATGCTTGGCGAAATGGATGCCATCAGAAGCTCTCCAATATCAGGTGCCTCTGACACCGTATACCTGATCGCTTCCAGTGCAAATACGCTGAAGATCTCACTGCTCATTGCTACGTGGTTGGTTGTGTTTCTCATTTCCTGTTCTCCTTTTCTTCTTTAGATTCATGGATTCGATTGGTTCCACAATCGATTGTTGCCTGATACATTTCGACGATATATGCGATCCGGTCCAACTGCTCATCGCTGAGTTCACCGCCCGTTTTGAGTGCTTCCAGCTCATGAATCATCGCTTCAATCTCCCTCTTCAAAGCAAGGAAGACACGAGGATTGCCCGTCACTACGATTTCGTGATTCAGAAGCTTGCTGATGATATAGTCCTGACTGGTCATTCCCGACAAATGAACCAGAGTCTTGAGTTCAAGATACTCATCCTGCGAGAGACGGATGCCGCAGAACTTATTGCGCCACCGCCCTTTCGCATCCAGTGTTTTCCTACTCATTCGTTGCCTCCTTCTGGATATCATTCAGTTTGCCAGCCATCTTCCGCTGTACATTCGGGAACAGATGCGCATAGTGGAATGTAATGTAAACACTACTGTGACCAACGCGTGAACCGATCTCCAATGCGCTGAACCCCTCATGAATCAAAAGTGATACATGGGAATGCCTCAAATCATGAACCCTGATCTGATGGACTCCAGCTTTAGCTGCGCCACTCTTGATATGCTTGGTCAAATGGCTTTTCGTTAACGGGAACAGTCGCTGATCATCCTGAGGGTTATAGATCATCTTCAGATAGTCCCGAAGCTCATTGACAAGGAATTCGGGAATTTCCACTTTCCGGGCGCTCATATCGGTCTTGGGGCTTGTGATATGCTCCTCCCCGTGCAAGATATAAAACGTCTTGTTGATATCGATGTATCCCTCATCGAGATGGATATCTTTAGGAGTAAGAGCAAGCAGCTCACCCTCCCGCAGCCCTGCCCAGTAAAGAACCTCAAATGCGTAGTAATACATCGGCTCCGCCATTTCTTCCAGAGCGAATTTCCGGTATTCCTCAGTCGTCCAGAAGGAAATCTTCACTTCCTTATCCGTTCCAAGGTTTCCGACAACTGCAGCTACATTTTTCGGAAGCTCGTAATACCGAACCGCAAAGTTCAGCACAGCCGACAACTGATTGTGAACCGTCTTGAGATAAGACTTACTCAGCTTATCTCCGTTTGGCATCCGATATGTCAGCAGCATATTCTGCCAAGACAACACATCCGCCGTCGTAAGCTTGTTCACGGCGCGTTCCCCAAGATAAGGCGTTATCCATTTCGAATAGATCATCGTCTTCTCATAGAAGGTGTCAGGCTTAATCCGTTCCTTCATATTGGTCATGTAGAGATCGATGAAGCTGGACAGCGTCATATCCAAGGTTCCTGCAGTTCTCAGCTTGAACTGGTTTTCCCAGGAAAGGGCATCCCTCTTCGTTTCGAACCCACGTTTCGTGAGCCACTTGCGCTTCCCGTCCCAGGTCAGATAGCTGAGCTTTACAATCCAAGATCCGTTCTTCTGCTTATATGCAGGCATATCAGTGCACCCCCAGACCGCCGTAGATGCGCGTCTCGAAGTAGTTCTTACTGACACGGCCATGAATAGTCAGATAACCCATCTTCTCAAGCTCGGTATTCATCGAAGCAATGACCTTATAGGCTTTGGAGACAGATATTGACATGATCGCTGCTACGTCCTGAGCATTCAGGAACAAGCTTCCACTGGTGTTGTTGTTCATCCTTATTCTCCCTTCTTCTAAGTGGGGAAATAAAACGCCGCGGAGGTGCTTCCTCACGCGGTGTTCCAGATGAACATCGTTTCCGAGTGCTTGCATTGATATTGCCTAAAACATACAATATCGATGCGGTGCAGCTCGGCTGCTGTGAGGTACCAGTCCTACCTTGCAGGTCTGAGGAGGTGCGAACTCTTCAGGCTGCCGCTTTTTATTTCCACCCATAATGTAGCATACATGGTACCATGTGTCAAGTGAACTTTAACGTTTCTGTGGTATAGTCTTAACAGAGGTCACCATGGTAAGCAAAGCGAAGAAAAAAGCAGATCGTAAATGGGAAGCAGAAAAAACGGATGCTGTTCGTTTTCGTGTACCAAAAGGTATGCGCGACAAGATCAAGAAGTGTGCGGAATTGAACGGGGAAACCGTAAATGACATGCTTCTGCGGTTGGTCGAAGCTGAAATGAAACGCACTTTCCCTAATGGAGAAAGTGGGACAGATGATTCGCAATAGCCATTATTGAATACAGATAGAAGGCAAATCTTTTATTCTTCTGCAGAGGCAGTTACTCTGTATAATACACTGCCGCTTTTTAGCGTAGTCATTCACATTATATCTCGCTTATCCTCACTCTATTCATTCGTT
>OMUX01000052.1 GCA_900314345.1 uncultured Erysipelotrichaceae bacterium
TGCAATGATGATATTGAGAAGCTTCCAGTGCTTTTTGAATGTACTTTGTAGGCGTGCTCCGGCAAACAGCCAGCAGAGATTGCAGAAAGGTCCTGTAAAAGGTAAGAAGCAGCCGGTTAACAACAGTACCTTCAGATCCGTGCTGTAAGGCAGCACGAAGGTTGACAATGCTGAAATGCAGAACAGGATGACCTTGGCATTGGTGACCTGGATGATGAATCCGGTCAGGAAATTGCAGGACTTCTCTGCATCAGTTTCTGTTTCTTCAGAGGGAGCCTTGCTGGTCAGGATATGGAAGGCAAGCCAGAGGATATAGGCAGCACCGATCCAGGAAAGATAATGAACATACTTTGTGGATGACATGCCGAAGAAGTAATTGAGGAATACAGCAAGCAATGCATCCGCAAAGAAGCCGGTGAAAAGGCCACGCCATTGTTTCAGTGCTGTGTTCTTTCCATAGCGCAAAGATGCATTCAGTGAGGCAAGGTTTGCCGGCCCCGGTGTAATGCCTTCAATGAAGCAGAAGAAGAGAAACGATGGAATCACATGTGCCGGCATAGTCATGACCTCCGCTGGTATATTGCAGGCATTATAGCAGAAATGTTCTTCATGGACTTTCGTTTTGCGTGCGCTTATGATGAAGGCACAATATCAAAAAGGGGATAAAAGGGGATATGCTTCAGTATCAGAAAGTAACGGAACAGAACGCATTCATACTGCGGAACTATTACAAGAACTGTACATACCAGCTGTGTGAATATACGCTTGGCACAAAGCTCATGTGGGAAGAGGAACTGCACCCGGAATGGTGTGAATCAGACGGATGTCTGATTGTACGCAATGAATTCCAGGGACAGAAGGTCTACGACTTCCCTGTGGCAGGGGAGAACGGTGACATTGATGCGGCATTATTGTCCATTGAGAAGGATGCCTTTGAAAGTGAAATACCGTTATGTATTTCCATTGTTCCGGAATGTGAGTCCGTGCGTCTTCTGAAGAGATACCCTTATGTCCATGTGTATAACATCCGTACCTGGGATGACTATCTGTATCACAGCCAGGATCTTGCCACATTCACCGGCAAGAAATACAGCGGGCAGAGAAACCACATCAACAAGTTCACGAAGGTATGCCCGGATGCATGCTTCCGTGAACTGGATATTGAGGATCTTCCTGCCATAGACCGCTTCTGGAAGGACTATGAAAAGGAGTTCTCCAAGGAAGAGATTGAAAAGGCTGCCGATGAACTGCGCTACAGCAAGCGCATGATGAACATGGTGGGAAGAAGATGGTTCCGCTGCGGCGGCATGTTTGACAAGGACAGGCTCATTGCCCTGGCACTGGGAGAACAGTGCGGCAATACCATGACCGTGCATATTGAAAAGGCACTGTACAGCTATGACGGCATCTATCCTGCCTTCGTGAAGGCCTTTGCTGAACACTTCGGCAAGGATGTGGAATACATCAACAGGGAAGATGATGCGGCAGACAAGGGGCTTCGTACCTCCAAGATGCAGTACCATCCTGCCTTCCTTGCCCAGAAGTATGTCTTCAAACCCATCAATGACCTCTTTGAACATGTGCATACCTTCCCGACATTGACAAGTGAACGCCTGGTCCTGGACCAGATTACGGAAGCAGATATCCCTGCCTACAACAAGCTGGTGCTGGACCAGGAGAGAAACAAGTGGTGGGGCTATGATGATGTCGGTTCCTTGAAGGAACCATTCACGGAACGAAGCTTCTATGATGTTGTCTGGAGAGACTGGCAAAGCAGGAACTGCATCAACTTTGCGATCCGTCTGGACAATGTATTCATCGGGGAAGCTGTGCTGTATAACTTTGACTTCAGGGGCGGAGCAGAGCTTGGTGTACGCATTGACAAGGCTTATGCAGGCCATGCCTATGGCACAGAGGCTTTCCGCACAGTCGCAGAATGGGCACTGTATACCGTGCATATGCGCAATGTCGCAGCCAAGTGCTTCCATGAAAATGAAGCCTCTTATAAGATGCTTTCCTCCTGCATGAACAAGGCAGGCAGTGATGATGCCTATGACTACTTCCGCAAGGAGGTGTGACATGGAATATCATTTCCATGGCTGGCGGGATGCGCCTGCCGTTCATGCACTGGATGCCGGTGCTGCCGGCATCCATACACTGCTGGATCTTTATGATGCATTGTATGAAGTCTGGTGTGCAGATACCTGTGCACCAAGGATGCGGAAGGACTGGAACAAGGACAACCGTACACTGGGACAGTGTTCCATCACTGCATTCCTTGTTCAGGATCTTTTTGGCGGCAAGGTATACGGCATTCCTCTTGGAGACGGGCATTATCATTGCTACAACGTTATAGGGGATCATGTATTTGACCTGACCAGTGAACATTTTGAAGGAAGAATATTGGTATATGAAAACAACCCGGAACAGTACCGTGAAGATCATTTTGCAGGCAAGGAGAAATACAGCAGGTATCTGAAACTCAGGGAATTGCTGAAGGAGTATATCAGTCTGAACATAATACACTGATACATTTGGATAAAGATTGTGTCGGGTTATAATGAGATTGCAGAACGGTGGTGGACATATGGGTGTTTATCTGGATCCTTCAGCGTAAAGTTTGAAATGGCGCTGCGTTCAGAAATTTACGTCGACAAAACGGGAATGCTTTCCTTTCTGAATTCGGTTGTGAATACTGAACAGCGTTTTTTAGCAGTATCGCGTCCTCGCCGTTTCGGCAAAACCATGGCTGCCAACATGATCTGCGCATACTATAATCGTGCTGTTGATACAAGAAAGATGTTCAGCGCATACAGGATCGCTGAGAAAGATCATTGGGATGAATATCTGAATGCTTTCCATGTCATCCGGATCAACATGGTTGACTTTGTGTCAGAGACGGAAGGCGTGGTTGAATGCCTTCAGCTTCTGCAGGAAAGAGTACTTGCAGAGCTGAAAGCACAGTATCCTGATATTGCAGAGTCAGCTGGCAGGAAACTGTCATTTTTCCTGGACGATGTGTTCAACAGGACTAAGGATCAGTTTGTCATTGTCATAGATGAGTGGGATTGTGTATTCCGCCAGTTCCGTGAAGATATGGAAGGCCAGAAGAAGTATCTGGAATTCCTTCGTGATCTGCTGAAGGACAAGGACTATATCTCTCTGGCATATATTACCGGCATCCTTCCAATCAAGAAATACGGCCAGCACAGTGCATTGAACATGTTCACTGGGTATTCCATGCTTGCTCCGCAGCAGCTGGCAGAGTATGTTGGCTTCACGGATGAAGAGGTAAGAAATCTTTGCTCTTCATATGGACGCAATTATGAAGATATCCGTGCATGGTATGACGGGTATGATCTTTATGGTGTTGTGCCTGCTGGAAAAACAAAGGCATCGGAATACCAGATCTACAGTCCGTATTCTGTTGTTCAGGCAGTGATTTCAGGACAGATCAAGGATTATTGGAATGCCACGGAAACATACGAAGCATTAAGCGTTCATATTAATCGCAATTTCAACG
>OMUX01000136.1 GCA_900314345.1 uncultured Erysipelotrichaceae bacterium
TGTGCAGTGGGTCACGATGGATGAGATTCCCCAGACCATGCTGGATGCCATTGTTTCCATTGAAGACAAGCGCTTCTATGAACACAACGGTGTGGATGCCAAGCGTCTGACCGGTGCCGTGATCGGACAGATCACCGGCAATGCAAGCTATGGTGCCTCCACCATCACCCAGCAGCTGATCAAGAACAACTACCTTTCCTCCGAAGTCACCTACAAGCGAAAGGCACAGGAAATCCACCTTGCCCTGGAACTGGAGAAGCACCTGTCCAAGGATGAAATCCTGGAATGGTATCTCAATACCGTCTTCTTCGGGAACTCTGATTATGGCATCAAACGCGCTGCATACGACTACTTCGGCGTCAGCGATCTCCATCAGCTGACCACAAGGGAATGCGCAATGCTTGCAGGCCTTGTGCAGTCGCCCAACAACTACAATCCGAAGCTCAACACCCTCAACCGGAAAATGGACATCACAAATGAAAGAACGGATACCGTTCTGTATGCGATGTACGAAAACGGAAAGCTGAGCGAAGAGGAGTACAACAAGGCACTGAAGGAACGTCCGGTGATCCGCACGGAATCCGACAGCACGAAGCTGTATGACTATCCGATCTTCGTGGAATACTGCATCGAGAATGTTGCCACAGAGCTTCTCGAACAGGAAGACAAGGAAGTCACCACCGAGAACATCGAAGAAGAAAAGCACTTCCTGCGCAATGCAGGCTATGAGATCCATATGTCCATGGACAAGGACATGCAGGATATCCTGCAGTCCGCCGTCACCAACTACACAAACTACCCGAAGACCTGGTCCGGAGAAGAGGTGGAAGCTTCCGCCGTCATCATGGATCAGCATACGGGTGAGGTCGTTGCCATGGTGGGCGGAAGAGAAGAGCCGACGGAGCCGGAAGGATTCAACCGTGCAACAGACTCCACCCAGGCAGTCGGGTCCTCCATCAAACCGCTGTCCGTCTATGCCCCTGCCCTTGAAACCGGCGATTATCCCGGCACTACGGTGCTGGATGTACAGTCGCCGATTGAAGGCTGGTACAACGATGATCTGACGCTTGGCTATCCGGGCGGCGACTGCATCAACGGACCGATCACCATGCGCAGGGCACTGGAGCTTTCCCACAACATCCCGGCTGCCCGCTTCCTTCTGGAACATGTCGGTCTGGACCGTTCCTACAGCTTCATGATCCAGGAAGGATTCAACCCGGATCATCTCTCCAAGACCGCTGCCGGCATCGGCCTTGGCGCAACCGATGTCACAACCCTGGAAATGACGGCAGGCTATGCATGCCTTGCCAATGAAGGTGTCTACATCGAGCCACACGCCTACACCCTTGTGAAGGACCGCTTCGGCAATGTGATTCTCAACGGCAAGGATGAAATCGACACACACCGTGTCTTCAGCCAGTCTACATCATGGCTGATCACAGACATGATGCACAGCAACATGGACGAAGGTCTGGGACGTCTTGCCAAGCTGGATACTGTCACCTCCTGCGGCAAGACCGGTACCCACGAACACCAGGCACTGTCCTTCGGCGGTTACACCCACTACTACACTTCATTCCTGCGCATCTCCGCAGACACCTACGCGACGATGTCCAACAGCTCCTCCTTCTACCAGGCATCCCCGCTCTGGAAGTCCTACATGGATCCGATCCATGAAGACAAGGCAGATGTACCGATCCTGGATGTCACGGCAGAGCAGCTTGGCATCAAGCAGTACCATGTCTGCACGAATACCGGAATGCTGGCACAGGACTGGTGCCCGAGCGACATGGAATACGCTGCGCCTTCCAATGCACCGACTGTTGTCTGTGACGGTGTGCATTCCTGGGGCATTGAACAGTACAGTGACGAAAACGGCCAGTATCCTGGCTACTGGGACGATCAGGGCAACTGGATCGGCCAGGGCTGGTGGGATACCGACGGCTACCATCCGCAGTAACGAAAATGAGGAAGAGGCTTTGGTCCCCTTCCTTTCATTTTGCGAATAGACTCTTCAAACATTCTATGCTGTTGACAATATGGTTAAATTACCATATTTTAATTGAGGAGAAATTGTTCAATGAATCAGAAATCCAAGATTATTTACTTTGAAATTGATGAACGGCATTGTCCTGTACAAGAATTCTTAGATTCACTAGATGTTAAGATGGCCGCAAAAATCTATGGCATGATGGGTTTGCTGGAAGAATATGGCAATGATCTCCGGATGCCATACAGCAGATATCTTGAAGATGGAATATTCGAGCTGCGTTCAAAACAGGGAAGCAATATCACACGAGTCCTGTATTTCTTCTATATTGGCCAGACAATTGTGATGACAAATGGATTCGTGAAGAAAACACACGAAACACCGAAATCAGAGATGGCACTTGCAAAGAAATACCGTGACATGTATTTC
>OMUX01000276.1 GCA_900314345.1 uncultured Erysipelotrichaceae bacterium
AATAGCTCAGTCGGCAGAGCACGTGGCTGTTAACCGCGGTGTCACAGGTTCGAGCCCTGTTTGAGGCGCCATTTTATTAAATAAAGCCAATTGCCTGGCTTATCCATGAAAAAGAATCGCTTGCCCGCGATTCTTTTTCGTCGTTATGCCATTCTGTGCCCGGTATCCTTTTCCACCCAGTCAAAGTATGCCTTCTGCAGCTTTGCGAATGTTTCCGGATCTTTCATGCCGACAGGCTTTCCATCCAGAGTATCGGCGTGTGTGCAGAGCTTGGATGTACTGAGCACCATCAGTTCATCGGCATTCCATACTTCATCCATGGTGATCTTCCTGACTTCCGTGGGAATATTCAGCTTTTCTGCAAGGGCAAAGAGATGCTTTCTGGAAATGCTCGGCAGGATCAGTTCGTCCAGCGGCGGTGCCATCAGCACACCATCTTTCAACAGCACGAGTGATGAATGTGCACACTCTGTCAGATATTCACCTCTGTGGAGAACTGCCTCCTGGCATCCTTTCTCTTTTGCATGTTCCGCAGCCATGACGTTGGGGATCAGGTTCAGTGTCTTGATATTGCAATGGAAGAAACGGGTATCCTCTTCTGCAATGAGCTTCAGGGGAACGCTGTAGTCAGGTTCGTGCAGAGACGTGACGGTGATCAGCAATGTTGAGGGTGTTCCCTCCGGCGGAAAAACATGATTCCTGGGGGTTGTGCATCCTCTGCTTGTCTGCCAGTAGACTGCAATGCCTTCATCGGTATCCGCAAGATCCACGCATCTCTGCAGTTCCTCCTTCAGCTTTTCTCTGCTGCAGTATGGCTGTATATGCATCATTTCCATGGAATGGAAGAAGCGGTCCAGGTGGTCTTCAAGTGTGAAGATCTTCTTGCTGTAGGCAAAGGCAAAGTCATAGACGCCATCACCGAAGTACAGTGCACGGTCCATGATGGGAACGGTCATTTCACTCAGAAGTCCTGTTTTTCCGTTATAGTATCCGATACTCTTCATAAGGATTCCTCCGCTTCTGATTGTAGCGCAATGTTCCGGAGGATGATGTATCAAATGAAAATAAAAATGAAAGAAAAAATTGGAAACAGTTACAATTATTGTAAAAATATTGAAAACGGTGTTGATTCTGTGAAAGACGGTTACTATAATTGCCTTATCTTCAGAATTGAAGATGAAAAGAGGGAAAGAATATGGATTTTAAAAAGATGATGAAGGGAAGCCTCGCTGCATTGATGGCTTGTACACTTGCAGCGTGTGGCTCCAGCTCCGCTGCTGCATCTTCTGCAGCTCCGGCCGCATCCACTGAAGCTGCTGCATCAACAGAAGCTGCTGCTCCGGCTGCAGGTACTCAGACATTCAAGCTTGGCGGTTCCGGTCCTCTGACAGGCGACGATGCCGTTTATGGCAACGCAGTCAAGAATGCTGCACAGATCGCTGTTGATGAGATCAACGCTGCCGGCGGACCTGTTGCATTCGAGCTCAACTTCCAGGATGACCAGGCAGATGGAGAAAAGGCCGTCAACGCATACAACACACTGGTTGACTGGGGCATGCAGGTATCTCTGGCTACCACCACTTCCGGTGCCGGCCAGGCAGTATCACCGCTGTATCAGCAGGATAAGATCTTCGCAATCACACCTTCCGGATCTTCCACATCTGTCATCTACGCAGATGGCGATGCAGGAACACAGTCGTATGGCAATGTCTTCCAGATGTGCTTCACTGATCCGAACCAGGGCGTCGCTTCCGCTGACTATCTGGCTTCACATACAGATCTTGGTTCCAAGGTTGCCATCATCTGGAGAAATGATGATAACTATTCCAAAGGTCTGCATGATAACTTCGTAAAGGAAGCCGGCGAAAAGGGCCTTGAGATTGTCGCAGATACGACATTCACGGGCGATGCTACAGACTTCTCCGTTCAGGTCAAACAGGCACAGGATGCCGGTGCTGATATCGTTTTCCTCCCGATCTACTACAAGCCTGCATCCCTGATCCTGACAGCTGCCAAGGCTGCCGGCTACGCTCCGACATTCTTCGGATGTGATGGTATGGATGGTATTCTCACACAGGATGGCTTCGATACAACCCTGGCTGAAGGCCTGTACATGCTGACACCGTTCTCCGCTGATGCAAGTGATGAAAAGACACAGAACTTCGTCAAGAAGTATCAGGACGCTTACGGTGAGATCCCGAACCAGTTTGCAGCTGATGCATACGATGCTGTATATGCAATCGCTCAGGCTCTTGAGCAGTCCGGTGTTACAGCTGATTCCGACAACGCAACGATCTGCGATGCAGTCGTCGGGCAGTTCACATCAATGACATTCCAGGGCATCACCGGTACTGGTGATATCACATGGAAGGCTACCGGCGAAGTCATGAAGGGCCCGAAGGCTATCGTGATCAAGGACGGTACTTACGTCAGCGCAGAGTAAGCATTGACTGTAGGAAGCAGCAAAAAGGTTACCGTGTGCTTTGTGCAGCGGTAACCTTTCGTTCTATATTAGAGGGGTAAAACCGGAAGGGGGTAAATCTATGGCCTTTCTGTCCTATCTGATCAGCGGACTCTCGCTTGGCAGCGTCTATGCCATCATCGCACTTGGCTACAGCATGGTCTACGGCATTGCAAAGATGCTGAACTTCGCCCATGGCGATATCATCATGATCGGTGCATATGCTGCATTCTTCATGCTGTCGGCAGGATTGGGAACATTGCCGGCAATCCTGTTTTCTGTTGTGATCTGTCTGGTGCTCGGCGTTCTGATTGAACGGCTTGCCTACAAGCCGCTGCGTCAGGCATCCAGTCTTTCCGTGCTTATCACGGCAATCGGTGTTTCCTATTTCCTGGAAAACGCGGCACAGCTTGCCTGGGGATCTGATTCCAAGTTCTTCCCGCAGACAGCAATGCCGGAAGGCGGCATTACAATCGGATCACTGACAATCTCATGGCTTTCCATCATCACACTTGTGTCCTGTATTGTGATCATGCTTGTGCTCAGCTGGTTCATCAACAACACGAATACCGGAAGAGCAATGCGTGCGTGTGCTGAAGACAAGGGCGCTGCAACACTCATGGGAATCAATGTTGACCGGATCATTTCCATCACGTTTGCCATCGGCTCCGGCCTTGCGGCAATTGCGGCAATCCTGCTGGCATCCACCTATCCGGTCATTTATCCGACGATGGGTTCCATGCCTGGCATCAAGGCATTCACAGCCGCCGTGCTCGGCGGCATCGGCTCCATTCCGGGTGCCTTTGTCGGCGGACTTCTGCTTGGTGTCATTGAGAACCTGTCCAAGGCGTATATCTCCCAGCAGCTGTCTGATGCCATCGTCTTCGGCGTGCTGATCGTCATTCTTCTGATCAAGCCTGCCGGACTGCTTGGCAGGAAGACAAATGAGAAAGTATGAGGCAAGTGAGATGAGTGAAAAGAAAAGCGATATGAAAAAACTGTTCTCGCCTGCCGTGCGGAGCAGAACGACAACGTATCTGGTTGTCATCGTTGCCTTCATTGTCATGAGCATTCTGAATGCCTCAGGAGCACTTGGCAGAAAGTATCAGTCGCTGCTTGTGCCGGTGTGCTGCTACATCATTGCGGCACTTGGCCTGAACCTGAATGTCGGTATTTCCGGTGAGCTGAACCTTGGCCAGGCCGGATTCATGAGCATCGGTGCATTCACGGGAGTTGTCATTTCCGGCATCCTTCAGACAAACGGTGTTACGAACGTGTTCGTCAATCTGCTGCTTGCCATTGTATGCGGCACGATCATGGCCGGTCTTCTTGGCTGGCTGATCTCCATCCCGGTCCTGAAGCTGGAAGGCGACTATCTTGCCATTGTCACCCTGGCGTTCGGACAGATCATCATGTCCTTGATCAACAATATCTATGTCGGCTATGACATAAACGGCCTGCATTTCTCCTTCATCAACAATACGGTTGCCTTGGAACCGGGCGGCAAGATGCTGATCACAGGACCTATAGGTGCCACCGGTGTTGCGATGCTGGCGAACTTCACAACAGGTTTTATCCTGATTATTCTTTCCCTGATTATCATATATAACCTGATGTATTCCAGAAACGGCCGTGCCATCATGGCATGCCGTGACAACCGTATCGCTGCCGAGACAATCGGCATGGAAGTATCAAAGACAAAGACACTGGCATTTGTCATTTCAGCAGCCCTTGCCGGTGCTGCCGGTGCTCTGTACGGACAGAACTATTCCTCATTTGCGGCAACGAAGTTTGATTTCAATACATCGATCCTGATCCTTGTGTATGTGGTGCTGGGCGGACTTGGAAACATGACGGGAACCGTCATTGCCACAACCGTGCTGGTTGTCATGCCGGAGGCTCTGCGCTTCCTGTCCACATACCGTATGCTCATCTATGCAATCGTCCTGATTGTGATGATGATCGTCACCAACAACGAAAAGGTGAAGGAGTTCTTCGAGAAGCATAAACCGAAGAAGACACAGGAGGCTGCTCATGAGTGAAGAGAGAAAACCTGTCCTTGAAGTGAAAGACCTGGGTATAGATTTCGGCGGTCTGACTGCTGTCAACGATCTGAACATGAAAGTGTATCCATGTGAGATCGATGGTCTCATCGGCCCGAACGGTGCCGGCAAGACCACGGTATTCAACATGCTGACAAAGGTGTATCAGCCAAGCCGCGGCGAGATTTATCTGGATGGCATGAACATGGCAAAGATGACACCGGTGGATGCCTCCAAAGCAGGTATTGCAAGAACATTCCAGAACATTCGTCTGTTCTCCGGTATTTCCGTCAAGGACAATGTCAAGTGCGGCATGCACAACAGCATCGGCTACAGCAACTTTGATGCAGTCCTGCGTACACCGAAGTTCCGGAAAGAGGAAGCCAGGGCTGATGAGGAAGCCATGGAACTGCTGAAGATCTTCCATCTGGAGGACAAGGCGGACATGACGGCAGGAAATCTTCCGTATGGTGCACAGAGAAGACTGGAGATCGCAAGAGCCATGGCCACCCATCCCAAGCTGCTGCTTCTGGATGAGCCGGCTGCCGGCATGAACCCGCAGGAGACAGAAGACCTGATGGCGATGATCCGTGAAGTACGCGATCATTTCCAGATTGCGATCCTGCTGATTGAACATGACATGAAGCTTGTCATGGGCATCTGTGAAAACATCACCGTGCTGAACTTCGGCATGCTGCTGGCACAGGGAACACCTGCAGAAATCCAGTCCAATCCGGAAGTCATCAAGGCATACATCGGAGACTGAGGAGGAGACAGACAATGCTGAAAGTAGAGAATCTTGTAGTAAGCTACGGCATGATTGAAGCCGTCAAGGGAATCTCCTTTGAAGTCAATGACGGAGAGATTGTCACACTGATCGGCGCCAACGGTGCCGGCAAGACAACAACCATGCATGCAATCTCCGGGCTTCTGAAGCCTGTCTCCGGCAGTATCCTTCTGGATGGCACGGAGCTGACAAAGGTACACCCGGACAAGATCGTATCCATGGGTCTTGCCCAGGTTCCGGAAGGAAGACGTGTATTTGCCCAGCAGACCGTTGAAGACAATCTGATCCTTGGTGCTTATCACCGCAAGGACAAGGATGGCATTGAAGCAGACAAGAAGAAGGTGTTCGAACTCTTCCCCAGACTTGAGGAAAGAAGAACACAGCTTGCCGGTACGTTGTCCGGTGGCGAGCAGCAGATGCTTGCCATGGCGAGAGCATTGATGGCAAAGCCCAAGATCATGCTGATGGATGAGCCTTCCATGGGTTTGTCTCCGCTTCTGGTCAAGGAGATCTTCCATATCATCGAAGACATCAACAAGCAGGGCACAACTGTGCTGCTTGTCGAGCAGAACGCAAAGATGGCGCTGGCAATTGCAGACCGTGCATACGTTCTGGAAACTGGTAAAATAACCTTATCAGGCACCGGCGAAGAGCTGGCAAATGATGCAAGAGTAAAGTCTGCATATCTAGGAGGATAATTGTATGTACGTCAAGGATCATATGACGAAGAATCCGGTCACCGTCACCAAGGATGTCGTTCTTTCCAAGGCTGTGGATATCATGGCCAAGGGTGGATTCCATCGTCTGCCTGTTGTCAATGCAGGCGGCAAGCTGATCGGACTTGTCACTGCCGGACTGGTTACGGAAAGCTCCGGTTCTGCCAGCACATCGCTTTCCATCTATGAACTCAATTACCTGCTTTCCAGGACAACCGTTGAAGACATCATGATCCGCGATGTCAAGACGATTGCGCCGGATGTATTCCTGGAAGAGGCAGCACAGAAGATGATCGACAACAAGATCTCCGTTCTTCCGGTTGTGGATGAGGAAGAAAAGGTCATCGGCGTCATTACAGAGAAGGATATCTTCCAGGCATTCGTTGACCTGACCGGATACAACACTGCCGGTACAAGATTTGTCATTGCCTGCGAAGACAAGCCGGGCGTTTTTTCAAAGGTTACACAGCTGTTCGCTCAGGAAGATGCAAACCTTGAAAACCTGGCGGTATATCATACCGAGCGTGGTGTAGAGGTTGAAATCAAGGCGACCGGTGAGGTGTCCGTTGAAAGGATGACCAAGGTGCTGACGGATGCAGGATTTGAACTGCATGATGTCTTCCAGAGGTTAAAGGACGGAAGCGTCAAGCATTACCCTGTCACTGCTGAATGAGGAATGAAGGAACTGTCAGAGGTGATGGTTCCTTTTAGTATGCCATTCCGGTCATGACGGAATACTCTTTAACCTCCCGCTTATATAATTTTTCCGGCCGTTTATATATTTTTATAATTTTGGATGGTACAGAAAAGCAGGACCTTGTTTCAGATCCTGCTCATGTTCTTCAGAGTCCCAGTTTGTCTGCAGTTTGTTCTGCATCCATGAGGACACGTTCGAATTTGGCTAATGCACGGTTGATTGGTTCCGGTGTTGTAAGATCCACACCTGCATGCTTGAGTTCATCCAGCGGATACCGGCTGCTGCCCATGGAGAGGAATTCCAGGTAGCGCTTTGCGGCAGGTTCTCCTTCCTTGAGAATACCTTCGGATAATGCTGCTGCAGTGGAATAGCCAGTAGCGTATACATAGACATAGAACGGACGGTAGAAGTGCGGGATGCGTGCCCATTCATACTGCACGGCATCATCAATGACAAGATCCTCACCGAAATACAGCTTGATGAGATTCAGATACAGACTGGAAAGGGATGTGCTGTCCAGGGATTCTCCGCGTTCTGCCATGGCATGTGCTTCTTTTTCAAATTCAGCGAACATGGTCTGGCGGTAGACGGTTCCCTTGAAACCTTCCAGGTACTGGTTCAGAAGCTGCAGTCTTCTCTTCGGGTCGTCTTCCTTCTGAAGAAGCTGTTCAATCAGAAGGTTCTCATTGACCGTGGAGGCTACCTCTGCAACAAACATTGTATAGCCGCTGTACCAGCTTGGCTGATTGTGGTTTGTGAGCCATGTGTGCTGGCTGTGTCCCATTTCATGGGCGATGGTGGATACACTGTCCAGGCTACCGGAGAAGTTCAGCAGGATGAAAGGGTTGCTGTCATAGGTACCGGAAGAGAAGGCACCTCCTGTCTTTCCTTTGCTGGGATAGACATCCATCCAGTGATCCTTGTATGCCTGTCTGACTCTTTCCACATATTCATTTCCAAGCGGAGCGACAGCATCCAGTACCATCTGCTGTGCCTGTTCATAGGTGTACTTCCTGTCATCGCCTGAGACAAGCGGTGCATAGAGATCATAGTAATGAAGCTCGTCCAGCTTCAGAAGACGCTTGCGCAGTCTGACATAGCGGTACATCTTGTCCATGTTTGCATGAACACTTTCAATCAAGGAATCATAGACGGATACCGGGATGTTGTCTTCAGACATGGACATTTCCCTGGAACTGCCATAGTGCCTGACTTTTGCCTCAGTTACAGCCGCCTTGACGGTGCCGCTGTAGGTGCTGGAGAACGTTGTGATGTGCTGCCTGTAGGATCTATAGTAGCTGTCAAAGGCATTCTTCCGCAAGGTACGGTCATTGCTCATCTGCAGGGGGATATAGCTGGATCCCGTGACTTCATGAATCTTGCCTTCACTGTCCTTTACAGAATCAAATAAAAGATCTGCATCCATCAGGTTCGTGGCAGCTTCAGACGGTGCAGCCAGTGCTTCACCGAACTGTGCCAGCAGTGATTCCTCATCTGCAGAAAGTGTATGTGCCTTTTTCCTGAGCAGGTCCTTCAGCAGATGCTCATGGTCCTTGAGCAGCGGATCAGCAATGATCTGTTCCAGTGTCTCTTCAGAAAGGGAAAGGATCTCGGGGATGGCAAATGCCGTGGCTGCCTGCAGCTGCACCGCCTTGCCATAGGCTCTTGCATACATGGACTGTGCCTTAGCATCACGTGTGTCTTCGCTGTGTCTGAGATTTGCATACTCAAACACGTTCATCAGCTTCCTGTCCGTGCCTTCCTCCCATGAAAGATATGCTTTGATGCTTTCTGCATCCTTCAGGGTTCCCTGATACTTTCCTGCTTCCTGGATGCTTTCATCCAGCTGTTCAAATGCATTCTTCCATGCTTCATCGTTTCTGAACAAAGTAGAAAGATCCCACTCGAATGCAGGATCCATCTGACTGCGTTCCTTCAGTAATTCACTCATGTCAACCTCCGCTACGGAAACCATTATACCTTTTTGCGGCATGCTATACTTATCCGGTGCAGTGAGGTGATGGATATGACCTTTATGGATCTGTCGTTCTATATTCTGGATACGATCATCTTCTTCATGCTGTTGAGCATGCTCAGAAATTCAGGGAAGATCGAAGTGAAGACAAAGGCTGGATCAAGATGGGTGATTCCCTGTGTGTTCTGGGGCATCGCGGTTCTTGGCATGTTCAATTACAAAGGTGTGTTCCTTTATATCCAGACGGGATGCCTGATTGTCTTCGGCATCATGTACCTGTTCATGGAAAGCGGTCTTTCACAGGATGGCATCGTTGTCATCGGGAAGCTCTACAGATATGAGAAGCTCAAGCGTATTCAGGTGGATGACAATGACCACTGTGTGAATTTTGCCAGGCACGGTGCCATGGCACCTTTGATCTTTCAGCCGGAACAGATGAAGGAAGTCCGGAACTATCTTTCAAGGTATGCAGGCGTTGCCAAGCACAATGTCAGGACAAGAGAGAGGAATGTGAAATGAATTCCATGATTCTTGCCCTGGATGCAGGCGGTACGTTCATCAAATGGGCACTGTATGACGGCAATGCATTTGTAAAGCATGGAAAGATTCCCACACCTTCTGACCGTGAATCATTCTTTGCGGCATTAAAGAAGGCACTGGAAGATGCAGGGGAGGCTGTATCCGGCATGACATTCTCCATTGCGGGAACCGTGGATCCGGAAACAGGATATATCCTGCAGGGCGGTGCGCTGCAGTACAACAACGGCACGAATCTGATTGAAGATGTGAGAAACAGATTCGGATTAAAGTGTGCCATAGAAAATGATGCAAGAGCAGCGATGCTTGCGGAGATGGACTATGGAAGCCTCAGGGATGCGGAAAGCGGCCTTGTGATTGTCGTCGGCACAGCCATCGGCGGCGCCTATGAACATCATGGTGAAATCCTGCGGGGATATCACAACTATGCAGGTGAAGTATCCAACATTGTCCTGGAAGGCGACCTCAGGGATGACATGCGCACACCGAACTTCGCCCTGCGCTGCGGGATGAGGTATTTCCTGATGCGGGCGGAAAAGGAACTGCAGGTACAGAACCTGGACGGTGAGGTCTTCATGGATCTTGTCCGGAAAGGTGATGAAACAGCAGTGCGGCTGATGAAGGAATATGCAAAGGACTTCACCAAGGCGTTGTTCAACATTCAGCTCATCGTTGATCCACAGAGGATTGTCATCGGCGGCGGCATCAGCCGGGATGAAACATACATGGAATATATCCGCACCGCATGGAAGGAAATCGTGGGTGCTTTCTATCTGCCGTATGAAGGCGCGGAGATCGTGACCGCTATGAACGGCAATGATGCAAACCTGCTGGGTGCTGTGGCAAACTACCTCAGGCATCTCAAAGCAGAGTAAGTGCTTCCATGATGAAAACTGGACGAAAGCAGGATTGTTTCTGCTTTTCAAGGTGTGCAAAACAGGATAAAATGCCATAAGCAGTTTTGATGACTGTTGTTTTCATTTATTCACGAAAGAACATTCCTGCGGGGATGTGCAGGGAAATATATGAGTCAGGGAGAAAAGCAGAAGAAACATACATGGAAGCGGGTTGCGACGATCATCATACTTGCGTTGATCATCCTTTTGATCCTCTTCATTGTATGGAAGCTGTTCGGAAAGCAGGTCACGTTCATCATCGAGCTGATGAAGCGCGGGGATGAAGAGGAAATCGGTGCATATCTGAACTCACAGGGAGAATGGAGAGGACTCCTCAGCATTTTCATCATGAACGTGCTGCAGGTAGTTACCATTTTCTTTCCGGGGATTGCCATTCATATCGCATCCGGTGTGTGCTTTGGCTGGTGGAAGGCATTCCTGATGTGCTATACGGGGTTTGTGTCAGGCAATGCACTGGTGTTCTATGCGGCAAGGAAGCTTGGCGATAGATTATACAAGGTTCTGGAGATGGACAAGAAAGGAAATCCTCTGGAGGAGAAGGTCAATCACGATTCAGCGACCTTCGTCCT
>OMUX01000416.1 GCA_900314345.1 uncultured Erysipelotrichaceae bacterium
GAAAAGACGGATGCAGGAAAGGATGCCCTCTGTTTCCTCATCGCTGTATTCCTTTGAAGACAGGATCTTGCAGAAGGTATTCTCAGAGTTCTTCCAGGACTGTTCATCAGCAGCTTCAATGTCTTCCTTCAGGCCGCTTCTTCCATATGTTCCAAAATCAATGACCTCACTGTGGTATTCCACATTGTTTCCTTCCAGATCCACAAAGCCGATCATGTGATCCCCGTTTGCCGGCATGGAGGAAATGATCTCATGCAGTTCACCGTCTTCCAGAACCGATGCACTGTGCATATGGCCGCTGAGCACGAGCTGCACATTGTATTTCTTCAGAAGATCAATGAGATCCTCATTGCTGATCTGATAGCTGCCTTTTTCCGTATCCTTCAGTACCGGCAGCACACTGCGGTGGGAAAGGAAGATGATCCTATGCCCTTTGTACTTCTTCAGCATTGTTTTCAGCCACTGCATGGTCTCTTTTGAGAATGTGCCGGTCTGTCCTTCATCCACAGCCCCGTCATCCATGGCAAGCAATACCACATCATTCACCATTGCCACATAGCTCTGCGAACTGTCATCTTCATCCAGTTTCTCCAGAAGACCATTGAAGTTTGATGCATATACCTCCATGTCCGACTGGTTGTAGTCATGGTTGCCGGTGGTCATGACCACCGGGATGCCGGCTTCCACAACCTTCCGCAGTTTTTCCGACAGAGCCTTTTCATCCTGCGGATCCCCGCCGTTTGTATTGTCGCCGGTCATGACGAAAACATCCGGGTGCACTGCAAGCACTTCCGCAATGACCGCATCCGTGATGTCCTGTACATATGCCATGCCCGGCACCACAGTGTCCACCTGCCCGCCATTCTGTGTGTAGTGCAGATCGGATGTCACAATGGCATGAAAGGAGATATCTTCACTTATTTCTGTTTTCTTCTCTGTGCACCCGCATACCAGAACCATGCACAGAATCAGAAGAACCTTCATGTATTTCATGGCGTCATTGTAGCAGAAGGCAGAAGAAAAGCTCCTGCACAAATCATGCAGAAGCTGATTCCTTTCACAGATTTCCGTATACCTTCCTTCCATCCATGAAGGTTGCCACGACAGGGATATCCTGAATGGTTTCCTTGGGGACATCGAAGGGATTCTTTCCAAGCACCACGAAGTCCGCAAAATATCCTTTGGCAAGCTTTCCTTTCACATGTTCCTCAAAGCTTGCCTCCGCGCTGCGGATGGTATAGCTGTCAAGGATCTCCTGAACGGAGAATGCCTCATCCGGGAGGTACGGGCCCATTGTTTCATCCAGTGTCTTCCTGGTCACACCGCACTGCATGCAGGCAAGGGCATCCGGAAGCTCCACCGGACAGTCCGTTCCGTTGGAAACGGAAACGCCCATGTTCTTCAGTGTCTTCCATGCATAGCTTGTGGAGGCAAGTTCCTTGCCCACACGCTGCTCTACCATGCGGATGTCATAGTTCAGGAAGATGGACTGCATGTACACGTGCAGGTGCATGTCCGCAATCCGCTTCAGCTGATCCGGACGTGAAATCTGACAATGCACGATGCCGCACCTGTGATCTTCTCTTGGATGCCTGGCAAAGGCCTTCTCGTAGGCATCCAGCACCATGTCCAAGCATCCATCGCCGATGGCATGCACAGCAACCTGCATGTCATTCTCGTTGGCATAGCCGATCATCTCATCAAAGGTCTGCTGGTCAAACAAGGGGTACCCCTGTGTGGATGGATCATCGGCATACGGTCTGGACAGATATGCAGTCCTTGCGCCCAATGCCCCGTCGCCCAGCATCTTCAGCGGTCCGATCCTGAACTTATCCGTTCCAGCACCTGTCTTACAGCCTGCTTCCACAAACTTCCTCAGCTCCCTGAGTGTCGTGAAATTGCTCTGCTCATAGACACGGACCGTCAGATCACCGCTTTCCTCAAGTTCCTTGTATGCTTCATTGACCACAGACCATGGCACCGCACGGAACTTGCAGTAGTCATCCGTCTGGCTGCTGGTCACACCATACCTGTTCAGCTGTCTGCAGGCAGCCTTGATCATCTCCTTGATCTTTGCCTTGTCCGGTACCGGAATTCTTGGATAAACATAGAGATCCATGGCATTGTCCGAGAAAATGCCGCTGAGATGTCCGTTTTCATCATGACCGATCGCTCCGCCTTCAGGATCCGGCGTATCATCATTCACTCCGATCAGTTCCAGAGCCTTGCTGTTGACACACAGGATGTGTCCGCAGGCACGCACGGCAACAACCGGAACATCCGTGGATACCTGGTCCAGATCCTGCCTTACGGGCATGCGGTTTACATCAGAGAAGTAGTCCTGGTTCCATCCTCTTCCCTGCAGCCATGCACCGTCACAGTGCGGATGTTCACTCTCAAACTCCTTCAGATAGGAAACCATGTCCGCAAGGCTTCCGGTATGTTCATTGAGCTTCGCTTCCGTCAATGCATCGCCGTATGCCAGAAGATGCATATGGGAATCATTGAAGGATGCAATGGCAAATCTTCCCTGAAGATCCACCTTTTCTGCATCAGCCCCTGCAGCACGCAGCACTTCTTCATCACTGCCGATGCAGATCACCTTGTTTCCTTCCACAAGGAAGGCGCTGACAAGCGGCAGTGTGCCTGTATAAACCTGTCCGTTGCAATACGCTGTCTTAAGCATTTGTTCCTGCCTCTTTTCTGACTTTGTCCTCATAGAACAGCGGCATGTCTTCATCCACTGTTCC
>OMUX01000045.1 GCA_900314345.1 uncultured Erysipelotrichaceae bacterium
GTTCCCTGCAATTCTTTGTGTAGTACAGTCCTGTTTCTCTCATCCAGGAAACAATGAGAGAGTATCCTGCAGGGCTGATCTCACCCGTGTCCATTGCCTCAGTCAATGCCGCCAGAATACACACAGCGCCCAAAGTTTCCTTCGGATCAGCTCATCTGCAGTATAGCCTGCAACCCCCGAGGTTTTTACACAGGATGGTTCACTGCAGTATTGTGATCCAGCATAGTGATATACCTTGTCACGTTTTTCCCGCCCCGCAATGACAGGTTTCCATACTCCGGCATCCGCTTCATGATCTTCGGATCGTTCCTGCTCTGGCATTCCATGTGATACATCCTGTTCTCATGGTTCACTGTAAATACAGCATCTGCACTTCTCTCAACATGTTTTCTTCCATCTTCCGATTTCGTCACAAACACCGTATTCAGCGGCTGGAACGAGGATCTCATGTCATAACCTGTATGATACATTTTATTTACTACGTGAATTATTACGTCCGGAAGTGCGCTGGTGAACAACTGCCGGAATGCCGCATCATAAACAGGCTGTTTCTTTTCCGTATCCATCGTTCATCTCCTTCCATCGTACTTATTGCCTGCAAAACACAGAATCCCCGCAGAAGGAACTGAAAAAACAAAAAAGTTCCAGCAGACCGTACAAGATCTTTCTTTCCTGATTTGCTGTAGAATGAAAGCAATAAGGACAAATATTCCTATGAACAAGAAAGAAATCATACAGAGATGCGCAGAATTTCACGGACATATCTGTCCCGGTCTTCTCATCGGCGTCAATGCGGCACTGTATGCACAGCAGCTTCTGGACCTGAAACATGCCGAAGATGAAGAAACCGTATGCATCTCTGAAAATGATGCCTGCGGTGTTGATGCCATCCAGGTGATTCTCGGCACCAGCATCGGCAAGGGAAATCTCCTGTTCCATATGACCGGCAAGGATGCGTATTCCTTCTACAACAGGAAGACGGGCAGATCCGTTCGTCTCATACTCAAACCGCTGCCGGAAGGAAAGACCAGGGATGAACTGATTCAGTATCTGACAGAAGCAGAGCCATCTTCATTGTTTGACGCCATGGACACCAGGATCCCCGTTCCGGAAGAAGCCAGCATCTTCCATGATGTGCGCTGTGAAGTATGCGGGGAGATGACCTCCGAGAAGTACATCCGTATCCAGGATGGAAAGAAGGTATGTCCGGACTGTTTCCGGAAATACAACCGTTTTGAAGCCTGATTTTCCCCTCTGTCATACTGTTTTTCTTCATTTGGGTTACTGTTCACACCCCTAGTTAAAAATGGCATCGCAAAATAGAGCAGTGATGGATAAGAAATGATCAAAGGTCAGACAGCGAGTCTACAAGCTGTCTGACCACTTTTTGTTTCTTTGGTGAAAGCACAGAAATTCTGGCATAAAGGTCTTTCTCAAAAGCGGTCGGTTTTTTCGGTAAATCATAATCAGAAGAAGTATCCGTATATCTTGAATCCCCTTTGATCAGATCATCCAGACTGCAGCCAAGTACTTCTGCTATTGCAGTGAGGTTGTCTACCGGTATGTATTTAATGGACCCGGATTCATAACGTGCAATTGTGCTTTGTTTCAGGTTTACCTGTTCTGCAAGTTCGGCCGCTGTAATGCCCTGTTTACGACGCATATTTTTGATTTTCTCATTGACACTCATACACAGCCGTTCCTCTCAGAAAAGAACTTCTTTTCTGCGGATATTATATAAATTCGCCACTGGAATGTCTAGAAATATGATCATATATGAGTATAATTAAACCGTGGAAGAAATTCATTGCCTTGGCTGCCGCAAACAAATTGAACTCATGTCTCTCCGTGCAAAGGTTAAGCGCCTGGAAGACGGAAGAGAACTGAAGAACCTTACTGCGCTCAATGAGAAACTGCAGAGAAAACTGGACAAGCAGCAGGCCGATAATATGGCTTTGAGAGAAAAACGGGATCAGCTGGAAGAGACAGTCAGTGATCTGGAGTTTGACAAGGAATCTCTTACTGTCCGTGTTGAAAAGCTGTCCGCTCTTCTTGAAGACAGGAATAAGATCATTGCAGAAACAGACCGGAATGCAGTAGAAGCACTGAAGAAGGAAAAAGCAGAACTGCAGAATACTGTTGAAGATCTCAGCGGACAGGTTATGAAGCTGACAGCACAGATCCAGAAAAACTATATAGATTCCTCTAAACCTTCTTCCATGAGTCCTAACCATAAGAAGATCGTTCCGAACAGCAGAAAGCAGACCGGGAAGAAACCTGGAGCACAGCCTGGTCATAAAGGGCACCCGCGTGAGCACCTGAAGCCGACAAAGCCGCCGGTGATTCTTCCTGCACCCAAAGAAGCACAGGAAGGCCACTGGGAGAAGACAGGCAATACCAGAACACGGATGATGGTAGACCTTCATCTGAGTGCTGATGTCATCCCGTATGTTTCCGAAGAATACCGTGATCCCGCAACAGGGAAAACCATCTGGTCAGAGTTCTCAGAGAACATGCCGAATGAGATCAACTACAGTAACAATGTCAAAGCACTGGCCAGCCTTCTCAACAACTATGACAATGTATCGATCAGAAGGACACAGGAGACCATCAGTGCACTCACAGGCGGGAAGGTGAATCTTTCAACCGGCTTCATATCATCACTGCCGGCACTGTTTGCCGCAAAGACAGAGAAACAGATTGAAGAGAGCTTCAAGGCACTGCAGGGATCACCGTTCATGCACGCTGACTTCACGACAATCAGGGTCAACGGGAAGAACAAGAATGTACTGATCACGTCGAATAATAACGTTGTTCTGTATACCTTCAGGGACCACAAAGGAGATGAAGGGCTGAAGGATACGCCGGTAGACGGATACTGCTTTGTGCTGATCCATGATCACGACATCACGTTCTACCACTACGCGAAAGATCACCAGGAATGTGTGGTACATATTCTCCGCTATCTGATCGGCTCAACAGAGAACGAACCGGAGCTTACCTGGGCAAAGCAGATGCACGATCTGATGGAGGAAATGCTGGACGATGCCTACAAGCATACACTGACACCGGAGAAGTCAGAAGCCTACAAGAAGAGATATGACGAGATCCTGGATATTGCCGATCAGGAATATGCAGGCGTAAGTAAGACAAAGCTGAAGTATTATCCGGATGGAAAGAACCTTGCGAAGAGACTGCGGGAGTACAAGGATGAAACACTGTTCTTCCTGGATCACAATGAAATCGATCCCGATAACAACGAGGCGGAACGGGATGCGAGAAAAATCAAAAGGAAAGCTCATGAAGTCGGCAGCTTCCGGAGTGATGACAGCGTACGTTACTTCTGTAATATGTTGAGCATCATCGTCACCCAGAAGAACAGCGGTATCAATGCATTCCAGGCACTGGTGGATGGTTTCAGCGGACAAACAAAACCTGCACCATCAGAGACAGTACAGGCATAATTTCAGATCTATTTTTTCAATGCGCTTTTATCACGCCCTGTGAACAGTAACATAGCCTGGCTGTCATCCGGAAGATTGAGCAGCTTCCGGCATTTAGCACTTCCTG
>OMUX01000070.1 GCA_900314345.1 uncultured Erysipelotrichaceae bacterium
CTTCTCAACGTTCAGTGTTTATCCGAAACCTGCACCTGCTCCTAAACCGGAGACTAAGAAGAGTACATCCCCTGCAGTCGTCAATGCAACAAATACTGTTGTGACATGTGAGCAAGCTGGTTACGGCAAGGGCTCTTACTGGAATGAAGCAACGAAGAGCTGCGTAGTTCCTAAGGCTCCTACAAGCGCAGGCACAAGACCTGTTCCGAATACTGCAGATCGTTAATTAGAAACCGAAGAAAAATATACGATAACGGCACTGCTGTAACAGGCAGTGCCGTACGTTTGTTTTATTGGGGGATTCATCAAATATGAAGAAAAGAAAACTGAAGAAGTCAGTGCGGATACTGAGTGCATTGGTTGCGGTTCTTCTTGTCCTTGCTGTTGCCGCTGCAGCAGTCAACGGCAAGCGAAGTGCTGCTGCGGTACAAAATGAAACCGAAACTGCCGCAACAGCAGAGCCTGCGGCTGTACCTTCAGAAACCACTGAAGAGGATGACGGTTACATATTCACAGACGAAAGGATACAGGAGCTTCGCGACGAACTGAAGGAAGACCAGAAGATCAACCCTGATGTCAAGGCTATCCTGGTATTCAAGAGCGAGCTTGTTCATGATCCGGTGCTGCAGGGAACAGATAATAACCATTATCTCTATGTAGACTGGAAGACAGGCGCAGATCAGTCTTATGGTTCCATCATGCTGGATTATATGAATGATCTGGATAATGAAGATGAGATGAATACCATTATTTATGGGCATTACATCTATGAATATAAGAATTCTGATCGTACTCTTGTATTCACTCCGCTTTCACAGATGACAGAAGCGGGCAATTATGCTGATAATAAGTATGTTGCCTTGGTCACAGACAAGGAAATCCGTTATTACGTAGTTGGTTCTGTCTTCAACTGCCCGATGGTTGATGTGAATGGAAGCCAGGTTGCAGATGAAGGATTCCAGTTCAATCTGGTTGAGTATGACACAAATTATTTCTCAACATACATGAGAAATATCAAGAATAACCAGTACTATACAACCGGTGTGCAGTTTGAATACGGTGACAAACTCCTCTCACTGCAGACATGCATTGAGGACTATCTTGAATCAAGGCAGATTGTTCTTTGCAAGGAACTGGAAAGAGTCAAGTTCTGAACCTGCGAAATCTGCCGCGATAAACGGCAGATTAGCATTATTATCATGCAGGATGAGCCAGATATCATCCCTGTAGCTGAATGCCTTAAATCGAACGAAAACCAGCCTGAAACACGGCTGGTTTTCATGTGGCAAAGGAAAACCCGTGCGATATGCACGGGCTGTGGTTAACCTTCTGTTTCCGGTGTTGGTGTTGGTGTGGCACCTGGCTCTGCAGAGGCTGTGGGTGATGCGGATGGATCAGCACTTGGCTGCGGTTCTTCCTGTACTTTGGCTGTATGGAAGGTGACACAGACTTCATTGCTTTCAGAGTCGCTCTTCTCATAGCCGTAGAAGCCGCAGGCTTCGGTATCGGTATCCGGTGCCAGATTCTCCAGGGTAACGGAGTTTTCCTCTGTTTCACTCAGCACAATGTCGCCGACCTGTGCTCCGTTCTGGGAGATCCTTGCCTTGTAGCGGATCGGACCGTAGACCCAGGACCAGTCAAACAGCTTGTTTCCATAGGCAGAGACTATCACATTGCCATCAGCGTCCCTCAGGGAGATATCCAGGGTTCCTTCCGCCCCGACGACATTCAGCGCATCGGCATCCGGGTATGGTGCCCAGGAAAGGGTGATGCTGTTGTCTTCGTTCTGCTTTGCATCAAAGGAAGCCAGTTCCTTGACCTCCATGGCCGGTGCAGCCTGGAGGGATGCATAGTCGCTTTTGATGTAGCCGGTGGTGATCAGGCTTTGATCCATTCCTTCTAACGGTGCGGTATAGGGGAAGACGCCAAGGATATGGGTGATGCTGGAGATGCCGTCCGGCATCGGTACTTCTTCGGGATAGCTTCCCTCCGGATGCACGGCATCCAGCACAAGGGAACAGATGTTGCCCGGGATGTTGAGCTGTGACTTGTCAGAGGAGAACCATGTGCCGCCATCCAGCACACCTTTTTCATAGCCGACCCACGTGGTGATGGTGTACTGGCTGGTGTCGCAGATCATCCATTTATCCTTGGAGGCACCCTGCGGGATGTTGTACTGCAGGCCTTCATCACCCCAGTCGGTGGTGCCGGTCTTGCCATAGGTGGCGTATGGTCTGTCAAGGATCTGCAGGTAGTTGTACACGCCGCCATGGATGGTGTAGTACATCATCTGGGCTGTCAGCCATGCGGCCTGCGGGGAGAGGACCTGTGTCCTGTCATACTGCGGGACGAAGTCTTCCTGCTGGCCGGAGCGGTACACGATCTTCGTGATGGTGTGAGGCTTGATGTAGTTGCCGCCGTTCATGATGATGGCATGGGCAGCCATGAGTTCTTCACAGGAGACAACGAAGTTGGAACCGCCGATGGCATAGCCGATATCGAAGGCTTCCGGATCAATCTGTGAGAAGTGCAGGCTTGCGAGATAGTCAGCCACTGTCTGCCAGCCGGCATTGTTGATGACCTGCTGGAATGTCTGGATGGCCGGGGTGTTCAGTGATGCGGCGATAGCATAGTTCAGGCGGACCTCACCATAGTACAGGCCGTTGAAATTCTGGATGACCTTGCCGGTATCCTCATAGGCAATCGGACGGTCCACAACGACATGGTCTGTTGCCCAGCCAAGGTATTCAAAGGCAAGGGCATAGTCCAGGAACGGCTTGACGGTGGAGCCTGGCTGCTTGTACTGGTCCATGGCATGGTTGAGTAACATCGAACCGCCTCTGCCATAGTTTCTTCCGCCCGCAATACCGACAATCTCACCGGTCTGGTTGTTTTCGGCAATGACGCCAATCTCCATCAGATCATCCGGGAAGACCACGGATTCATACTGGCCTGACTGGATGCCGTCCATGACGGACTGTACGGAAGGATCCATGCAGGTGTAGATATCCATTGCGGTATACAGCGGATCCAGGCCTGTGACCGTCTGTGCCTCGGCAATGACGCTGTCGATGTAGGATTGGTAGGCGTAGGTATCGCCGCCGCTTTCCTTGCTGGAAGGATCGATCAGGGTATCCTCTACCTTGACCTTGAGGGCAAGCTGGTATTCCTTCTTGTCGATGTAGCCGTGGTTGTACATCTGGTAGAGCACGGTATCCCTGCGCTCTGTTGCCTTGTCAAGGAAGTTATGGGGATCGTAGTAGTAGGGGGAGTTGATGACGCCGGCAAGCATCGCAGCTTCCGGAAGATTCAGCTCACCGACATCCTTGCCATAGTAGTACTGGGCAGCCTTCTGGACACCGCGGATGTTTCCCTGTCCGCCGAAGTTCATCTTGTTGAGATACATCTCGAAGATGGATTTCTTGTCTGCCTTCTTTTCCAGTTCCCTTGCCAGGGCAATCTGCTGGATCTTGTATTCAATGGAGCGGTTGGCCGTTTCACCGGTCTCATCATTCTGGAAGTAGGTCAGCTTGACCAACTGCATCGTGAAAGTGGAACCGCCGGAAAGACCGCTTCTGTGGAGCAGCTTGTTCTCCACGTTTGTAATGGCGGATTTCGTGAAACGGGGGAGGTCAAAGCCGTCATGCTCGAAGTAGCGGCTGTCCTCCACGGCCAGAAAGGCATCGATCAGGCATTCCGGCATCTCATTGTAGGAGACGTTTTCCCTGATCTGGGTGCCGACATCGGCAATCTGATTGCCGTCCTTGTCAAAGATCCTTGAGCTTTCCTGGGAGAAGAAGTCATCCAGGACAAGATCCGGGGTTGTGACAAGGTTCTTGTTGATGTAATTGACACCAAAGGCAGCCACAATCATCTCCAGGCATACCAGGATGATCAGGATCATCGTCCAGAGATTCAGGGCGTTGACGTGTCTTCTTCTCTTCTTCACATTGCGGTGCTTATTGCGTGATGTGCTCATTGGTTCTCCTTGAAATACAGCTGGTCGACGATCTTCAGGTAGTCAACCGGCTTGTTGTAGCTGAAAGGAATCAGGGTTCCATGTTCCATGAACCAGTCATGGGGAATGGAACTGCGTCCGCAGGTGCGGATGTATTCCGTCATGTCGGAAGCGATGACATAGAATGTCTCGCTGAGGTTGACAAAGCGTACGATGACAAAGGCAATGGCTCCGTGTCTTGTCACGGCATCGAGATGCTTGATCTGATGAGGATGGATGGACTTGATCGGGAACGAGGTGTTGGTCTTGCATTCCTTGGCTTCAAAGTCCAGGTACTTTCCCTTGTAGATGCCATTGTAGTCCGTGGTGCTTGGCACCTTGAAATAGGCTTCCGTGATCTTGGCAGCGGAGCGGTCCGGGTAGTCAACCTTGACGATCGTGATGGGGGTAGGCTTCTTGTGGATGACTGCCGTATCCTCATTCAGGTACCATTCATTGGTCCGGTTGATGTCATTCTCCAGCTCCATGCCGCGTCTGCCGGCTGAGGTCTTCCTTGAGGAAACCTCTGTGTCTGCCGTATGGCTGCGGCCCATGCCCGCAGGATAATTCACCATGTCTTCACCACCATAGTCTTGATTATACCGTTCATCCTTAATGATTAAAAGGCAGTTGAATTTGAGTTGTTCAACTGCGATAATATTTAAACGCAGGAGGGAGCATATGGCAGGCAAGGTCAATCTTGATATACAGACGATCCTGGACAAGGAATTCAATGTGGACTTCAAGGGATACAATGCCTCTGAGGTGGATGCGTTCCTGGATCTGGTGATGGAAGACTACCAGACCTATCAGGAGATCACCACGGAGCTCAACCAGAAGATCTCTGAGCTGGAGCGGACAAATGCATCCCTGCGTGCAAAGCTGATCGAGGAAGAAGGCAAGACAAGAGCCCTTGAGGCAAATCCCACACCGGCCCAGCAGGGTGCGGCGAATGTGGATCTGCTGAAGCGGATCTCGCGTCTGGAAAGCCAGGTCTTCGGCGCTCAGCAGGACAAACAAGGGAAGGAATGAACATACCCGGGCAGCCGCTGGTTCAGAAGTGAATCAGAGGAAAGTCCATGCTCGCACTGTCTGCGATGACAGTAGTGATTGTGCTGGTCCAATCAATAAGGCCAGGCAGCCGCAAGGCTGACGGCGGATGAGAGCCTAAAGGCATTGCCCATGGCCGACGTCCATAAAGTGTCACAGTGACGGAGCTGGTCCGGAAACGGGACAGGTGGAACGCGATAAACCCCGCAAGCGAGAAATCCAAATTCGGTAGGAGAACTTCCAGAGGCGAACTGAAGCCCGCGGGAGCTGCGCAAGCAGAGATAAATGGCTGCCATCCGGCATTGCCGGAGACAGAACATGGCTTACAGAGTGTGTTCATTACAAGGGAGGTGCGAAAGCCTCCCTTTCCGTTTTCCATGATATACTTAACATGTTTCTGCAAAGGAGAAGTCAAAAGAATATGAATCTTCCGAACCGACTGACGATCTTCCGGATTGTCCTGATTCCGGTCGTGGTACTGATCTATCTGTTTCCGTATGCCCAGCTTGGCATTGATCCAAGGGTCTTCAATATCGGCGGTGTGGAGCTGTCTGTGGTCAATCTGATCGCCCTTGCCGTCTATCTTGTGGCAGCCATCACGGATGCCCTGGACGGACATATTGCAAGAAGCCGCAACATGATCACGACATTCGGCAAGTTCGCTGACCCGATTGCCGACAAGATGCTGACAACAACGATGTTCCTGCTGTTTGCCTCAAGAGGCATCATCCCGGTGGTTCCGGTCATCATCATGGTCTGCCGTGACATCGTCGTTGACGGCTGCCGCATGATCGCTGCCACAAACGGCAAGGTCGTGGCTGCCCAGATGCTCGGCAAGGTGAAGACCGTTGCCCAGATGGTGACGATTGCCCTGGTGCTTCTGAACAATCTGCCCTTTGAACTCTGGGGCCTTCCGGTAGCCCAGGTATGCGTCTGGTTCTCTGCGCTTGTGTCCTTTGCAAGCGGTGTTTCCTACTTCAACCAGATGAAGACGGATATCTTCGAATCAAAATAATTTAAGAAATTTCTCTGAAAAAACGGAGGAAACGCAAAGTTTCTGCGTATAAAGAAGCAGAAAGGTAGAAAAACAAGAAATATGGCAAAAGAAAAAACAGAAGTGAAGCCGGCTGCTGACAGCCGCAAGGATCAGCTGCTGCAGGATGCACTCAAGACCATCGAGAAGGAGTACGGAAAGGGTTCCATCATGCGCCTGGGAGACCGGGCGGATGTCTCCGTGGACGCCATTCCATCCGGAAGCCTGGCACTGGATGCGGCGCTTGGCATCGGCGGCTATCCCAAGGGAAGAATCATCGAGATCTACGGGCCGGAATCCTCCGGCAAGACGACACTGGCACTGCATGCCATTGCCCAGTGTCAGAGAAACGGCGGCAGGTGTGCATACATCGATGCCGAGAATGCCATCGATCCGCTGTACGCCAAGAAGCTTGGCGTTGACATCGATGAACTGATCCTCTCCCAGCCGGACTCCGGCGAACAGGCCCTGGAGATCACGGAAGTACTGATCAAGTCCGGTGCAATTGACCTTGTGGTCATCGACTCCGTTGCGGCACTGGTGCCTCAGGCGGAACTGGATGGTGAAATGAGTGATTCCTCCGTCGGTCTTCAGGCAAGACTCATGTCCAAGGCAATGCGTAAGCTGGCCGGTGTCATGAACCGTTCCAACTGCACGGCAATCTTCATCAACCAGCTGCGTGAGAAGGTCGGCGTCATGTTCGGCAACCCTGAGACAACCCCGGGCGGCCGTGCCCTGAAGTTCTACGCTTCCGTGCGTCTGGATGTCAGACGCGGCGAGACGCTGAAGAACGGCACGGATGCCTATGGCAATGTCACGAAGATCAAGGTCGTCAAGAACAAGGTCGCACCTCCCTTCAAGACTGCTACGGTGAACATGATCTACGGGGAAGGCATCAGCCACACCGATGAGGTCATCAACCTGGCTGTGGAGAATGAACTGATTGACAAGTCCGGTGCATGGTTCTCCTACAACGGAGAGAAGGTCGGACAGGGCATTCAGTCCGTGAGGGAATGGCTGAAGAACAATCCGCAGATCGATGAGGAACTCACCGCAAAGCTGCGTGAAAAGCTCTTCCCGGAACCTGCAAAGGAAGAAGAAACAGCTCCGCAGGCATAAGCATGAAGGACTGCTGATCCGGAAACGGAAAGGCAGTCTTTTCGTATGCAAAAAACGTAAACAGTGAAAACACGCATGACCATGCGGTTTTCCTCTCATCCCGCGCCTGGTGTATGCGCTTTCCATTGGGCAAAACAGTTGACTGCGTGTATAATCTTTCGTGAGAGTGATCTCAAACACACAGACAATGGAGGAAAGATCAATATGATGAATGTTATCGTTCCTGTCATTGCTGGCGTTGCCGGTATTGTGATCGGAATCATCATCATGACGATTTCGAACAAGTCCGGGCTGAGCCGTTCCAGGACGGAAGCCCAGACAATTCTCGACGAAAGCAAGGCGAAAGCCGAGACGATTATCTCTGAAAGCCAGACAAAGGCTGACAATATCGTCTCACAGGCAAAGATCGACGCTCAGCAGAAGACATTTGAGGCCAAGGAAAAGGCCGATGCCCAGCTGAAGAGTGCCGAGGCCGTGATCAACCAGCGCAAGGAAAAGCTGCAGCAGGCCGAGAATGACTACGCCCGCCGCAAGGACAGACTGGAAGACCGCGTTGAAAACCTGAATGCCAAGGAGAAGAAGCTCGACGAGACACAGAAGCTCGCCGATGACAAGCTGGCCAACCTCAGCAAGATGCAGGAGGAACTTCAGAACCGCATTGATGAGCAGATCTCCGTACTGGAAAAGGCTGCGAGCCTGAGCCAGGAGGATGCGAAGAAGGAACTCATGGATGCCGTCGCGAAGAAGAGCGAAAAGGATGTTGCAGAGTTCCTGCATGAACAGGATGAACTGGCGCAGGAAAAGGCGGCAGACAATGCCCGCAACATCATCGCCACAGCAATCCAGAGATATTCCCAGGAAGAGACGATCGACCGTACGGTTTCTGTCGTAACGCTTCCCAATGAGGATATGAAGGGACGCATCATCGGCCGTGAGGGAAGAAACATCAAGGCCATTGAGCAGGCAACCGGCGTCGATCTGATCATCGACGATACACCGGATGTCATCACGATTTCCTGCTTCAACCCGATCCGCCGTGAGATTGCAAGACAGTCTCTGGAAATCCTCATGAAGGACGGCAGGATCCAGCCGGGAAGGATTGAGGAAGTCGTCAACAAGGTAACCAAGGAACTCGATGAGTCCATCATGAAGATCGGTGATGAAGCCGTCTTCAACCTGGGCATCAACCGTCTGCCGAAGGAACTGACGAAGCTGGTCGGACGTCTGCGCTTCCGTTACAGCTATGGCCAGAACTGCCTGCAGCATTCCATCGAGGTGGCAACATTTGCCGGCATCATGGCCGCAGAGCTCGGTCTCAACCAGCAGCTTGCCAAGCGTGCAGGTCTATTGCATGACATCGGCAAGGCCGTGGACTTCGAGCAGGAAGGCAGCCATGTGGAGCTTGGCGGCAAGCTTGCAAGGAAGTACGGCGAGAATGCCATTGTTGTCAATGCCATCGAAAGCCATCATGGCGATACGGAACCGGAAGACATCATTGCCGTGCTCGTCGCTGCAGCAGACACGCTGTCCGCTGCCCGCCCGGGTGCCCGCTATGAGTCCATGGAGAACTATATCGAGCGTCTCGATCAGCTGGAGAAGATCGCACAGTCCTATGACGGTGTGGAAAGGGCATTTGCCATCCAGGCCGGCCGTGAGGTACGCGTGATGGTCAAGCCGGAGAAGATCGATGATGTGACCATGGTCAAGATTGCCCATGACATCAAGGACAGAATCGAGAACGAACTGACCTATCCAGGCCAGATCAAGGTAACCCTCATCCGTGAAGTCAGGGTTCAGGAAGTTGCACAGTAATTCCTGATCATGAAGATTCTCTTTCTCGGTGACGTTGTCGCCAAAAGCGGCAGGGAATGCATCATCCGTCAGCTGGACAGCCTTAAGAAAGAATACGGGGCTGACTTTACCATCATCAACGGTGAGAATTCCGCACACGGGAAAGGAATTACCACCCGGATCTACCAATCGCTGACCGATGCCGGGGCAGACGTGATCACCTTAGGAAATCACGCCTTTGCCAAGGCGGAGATCATCGGCAAAGAGGAACAGTGTCCCTGGCTCATCCGGCCTTATAACTTAGCCGGAGCGAAGTCAGGAAGACCATATGTCATCAGGGAATGCAAGGGAAAGCGGATTGCCGTTGTGAACCTGCTTGGAAGCATCTTCATGGATGTCAGCGATGCTTCACCGTTAGAGTCCATGGAGAAGATCCTTCCTGAGCTGGAAGACAGGGCAGACATCATCATTGTTGATCTGCATGCCGAGGCTACCAGTGAGAAGGAAATCTTCTTCCAGTATTTCAAGGACAGGGTAACAGCCGTCATCGGCACGCATACACACGTACAGACGGCAGACGAACAGGTGAAGGACGGCTGTGCCTACATCAGTGATGCAGGCATGTGCGGACCCTTCAACAGCATCCTTGGAAGAGATACCCAGGAAGTGATCGACCATATGGTCCACAGGACAAACACACATTACACACCAAGTGAAGCACCGTCCATGATCTGCGGTGTGCTGATCGGGGTGAATGAGGAAACAGGCAGAGCGGAATCCATTGTCCGGATTCAAAAGCGGCCGGAAGAATGAAACAGGTGAGACCAGGCGTGATGTCTGGTCTTTTCTGATGCAAGGGAAACAGGAAACATGCTATATTAAGTACGCAGTCTGAAAGACAAAGGAGAAAGCAATATATGAGCAAACCGGTAGTACTGGTGGTCATGGATGGTGTCGGCTGGACCGACAAGGACAACGGCAACGCTGTCATGCATTCCTACAAGCCCCAGATCGATGAACTGATGACAAAGTGGCCGCATACCACAATCAAGGCAAGCGGCACGGCAGTCGGACTTCCCAGCGACAAGGATATGGGAAACTCCGAGGTCGGACACAATGCCCTTGGATGCGGACAGATCTATTCCCAGGGCGCAAAGCTGGTCAATGAGTCCATCGAAAGCGGTGCAATCTATAACAGTGATGCGTGGAAGAAGTCTGTTTCCTATGTGAAGGAACATGACGGAAAGCTGCATTTCATCGGTCTTCTCTCCGATGGAAACGTACATTCCAACATCTCCCATCTCATCGCCATGGTGAAGGAAGCCAAGAAGGAAGGCATCAAGGAAGTCAGAGTCCATGCACTGCTTGACGGCCGTGATGTCCCGGAGACAAGCGCCCTGCAGTATGTGGATCAGCTGGAGGATGTGTTCAAGGAACTCAACGATGACACATTCCATGGCTGCATCGCCTCTGGCGGCGGCCGTATGGTCATCACGATGGACCGTTATGAAGCGGACTGGTCCATGGTGGAAAAGGGCTGGCACATCCATGTCATGGGTGACGGAAGACAGTTTGCAAGCACAAAGGAAGCCATTGAAACATACCGTGCAGAAGGCAATTATACCGATCAGTATTTGCCGGGCTTCGTCATTGCCAAGGACGGCAAGCCGGTCGGAACCATCGATGACGGTGATTCCGTCATTCTCTACAACTTCAGAGGCGACCGTGCCGTTGAGCTTTCCAAGGCATTTGACTACATGGACAAGGGCTTTGACAAGTTCCCGATGCCCAAGAAGCCGAAGGTATTCTACTGCGGCATGCTGCAGTATGACGGTGATCTCAAGCTCCCGGACAACTTCCTTGTTGAGCCGCCGCACATCGAGCATACCCTCTCCGAGTTCCTGGTGAACAAGGGCGTGAAGAGCTATGCATGCTCTGAAACACAGAAGTTCGGACACATGACATACTTCTGGAACGGCAACCGTTCCGAAAAGTTCTCTGATGAACTGGAAGACTGGGAGGAAGTTCCTTCCGACATCATCCCGTTTGATCAGAAGCCGTGGATGAAGGCTACGGAAGTCACGGAGAAGATGGAAGCTGCGATTGCCTCCGGCAAGTATCAGTTCCTGCGCTGCAACTATCCGAACGGCGATATGGTCGGCCATACCGGAAACTATGAAGCTACGATCATCGGTGTGGAATCCGTTGACCTGAACCTGAAGCGCATCATGGATGCCTGCAGGAAGTATGATTACACGCTGCTGGTCATGGCAGACCACGGAAACTCCGATGAGATGTATGACAAGGGCATGAATCCGGATGGAACACACAAGGCAAAGACTTCTCATTCCCTTGCACGTGTACCGTTTGCCGTATACAACGGACCGGAAGGCACAGAGGTAAAGGACGGAGACTTCGGCCTTGCCAATGTTGCGGCAACTGTCTGCGAGATCCTTGGCTACAAGGATTATCCAAAGCAGTGGCTGGAACCGATCATCAAGTAAGATTCTGAAGCACATGAAGGAGCCGCAAGGCTCCTTTCATGTTGTTCTGACATTGTCAGCTTTCTTCATTTTCCGCATGGTTGAGCGGAAATCTCGTGAAACTGTTATCATTGTCTAACCGTTGGGCAAGGTACTATAATTTCATCGAGGAGGACGTAATCATGCCAGTAACAGTTGATAAGGATCTCTGCATCGGATGCGGTGCCTGCACAGGTGTCTGCCCGGTAACAGCACTGTCTCTTGATGAGAATGGCAAGTCCCAGTGCGATGAGGCAACATGCATCGATTGCCACACATGCATCGGTACATGCCCGGTATCCGCAATTTCCGCTAAGTAAAAATCATTGCAAAGAAGCCGGCACTGCCGGTTTTCTTTTGGCACTGACACACACCTTCGGGTGTGTTTTTTACATGGGTCTGCTATAATCTAATCCGCAATACGGAGCATAAGCAATGAAGAATGATAACTATATCCTGCCGGATCACAGGGCAGAGGGAAGAAGAGGCGGTGAGGTATCCCGCTCCTTGTTCCATATGGAAGAAAAGCAGAAACATCTGGGTGAAGGAAAGACGTACTTCATCCGTACCTATGGCTGTGCAGCCAATGTCAGGGACGGAGAGACAATCTCCGGCATTCTGGAAGAAATGGGATTCCACAGGGCATTGAACTATGAAGATGCGGATCTCATCATCTTCAATACGTGCGCAGTCCGCCATTCCAGCGAAGACCATGTCTTCGGCGAGATCGGCACGTTAAGACCGTTCAAGGAAGCACATCCCGACAAGATCATGGCACTGTGCGGCTGTATGGCCCAGGAGGAGTCTGTGGTAAAGCGGATCCTGAGCACCTATCCCCAGGTGGATCTGGTGTTCGGAACACATGATCTTGGAAGACTGCCGGGCTTATTGGAAGATGCCATGTCCGGCAAGCGGACCATTGATGTACAGAGTAATCAGGGATCAATCATGGAGGACCTGCCGGTTTCAAGAAGCAGGAACTTCAAGGGATTCGTGAATATCTCCTATGGCTGCGACAAGTTCTGCACATACTGCATCGTTCCTTATACAAGAGGCACGGAGCGCAGCCGGAAGATGGAGTACATCCTGAAGGAAGTGGAAGACTTCAAGGCCAACGGCGGAAAAGAAGTCATGTTACTGGGCCAGAATGTCAATGCCTATGGCAAGGATCTTGGCATGGAGGATGGCTTCACGGAGTTACTGAAGAAGGTGGCGGAAACTGGTATCGACCGCATCCGCTTTGACTCTTCGCATCCGCGTGACTACAGCATCAGCACCATTGAGGCAATGCGTGATTATCCCAATATCATGCCGGCCCTGCATCTGGCGGTGCAGTCTGGGAGCAACGAAATCCTCAGGAAGATGAACCGCGGATATACTGTAGAGCAGTATGAAAAGCTCTATGATGACATGAAGCGCATGATTCCCGACATCACATTCACCACAGATCTGATTGTCGGCTTCCCGGGTGAGACAGATACCCAGTTTGAAGAGACGCTTGCATTAGTCGACTACTGTCAGTTTGACGGTGTGTATGCCTTCATCTATTCTCAAAGGGAGGGAACCCCTGCCGCAGCCATGGAGGATGATGTGTCGCTTCTTGTCAAGCAGCAGCGTCTTGCCGTTCTCAATGAGCGGATTTCAAAGTATGCAAGGAAGAACAATGAAGCCTGTGTGGGCAAGACCCTGGAGGTGCTGTGTGAAGGACCTTCAAAGAAACGGGCGGATGTCCTTGCGGGATACAGCAGGGAATTCAAGCTGGTCAACTTCACGGGAAAGGATATCAAGGCAGGGGATATCGTGAACGTCAGGATCAATGCCGCAAAAAGCTGGTCATTGGACGGGGAAGCACTGTAAAGCACAGTGTTTTCAGCGTATAATAACTACAGAATGAATCAACAGGAGGAAATATCATAATGAGCAAGGTACGTATTTTCGCACTTGGCGGCCTCGATGAAGACGGCAAGAACATGTATGTCGTTGAAAACAACAATGACATTTTCGTGATAGAGGCAGGACTTCGTTATCCGGAGGGTGAACAGCTCGGTGTTGAGATGATCATTCCGGATTTCACCTATCTCATCAATAATCAGAAAAGGGTCAAGGGTGTGTTCATCACACACGGGCATGATGATGTCATGGGTGCTTTGACACATCTTTGCCAGGCAATCCCGAAGATCCCGGTCTATACAACGCCTTTGACAGCGAAGATGTTTGAACGCAGGGCACGCAAGGCCGGTGTCAAGGATCTCAACGTCCACAGGATCCGGAGGGGTTCCTCCTTCAAGATCGGGGATACCGAGATCCGTACATTCGGAACCACACAGTCCATTGCGGACGGCTTCGGCGTTGCCATCAAGACGGATGATGGCTATGTGGTGTATGCATCGGAGTTCATCGTTGACTATGATGTCAAGATGGATGCCTTCAAGTTTGACATGATGGACATCACGGAGCTTGGAAGAAGAGGCATCCTTGCGCTGATGTCCGAGTCCGTAGGCTCTACAAGGGCAGGACACAGCTCCCCGAACCACCGCATCACAAAGCAGATTGAGCCGTACTTTGAGGATGCCAAGGGCAGGATCATCGTTACGACATACAACCAGAACCTTTACCGTGTCATTGAGATCATCGAGCTGGCAAACAAGTTCAACCGGAAGGTCATGATCTATTCCAATGAACTGCGTGCCCTGATGAAGGACATGGCGGATCTTGGCTACTACCGCACACCGGCAGGCCTTGAGATTGCCCCGAGCCAGTTCAACAATGACATGGACAATGTCGTTGTCATCATTGCCGGAAGCGGCTCCACGATCTTCAAGAAGGTGCACAAGCTGGCAACCCGTGAGGATGACTGGATGACGTTAAGACCGACGGATACCGTCATCATTGCAAGTCCGGCAGTGCCTGGCACGGAGAAGGAAGAGTCCACGATGGAGGACGATCTCTACAAGGAGACCTCCAATGTCTATGCCGTGGATTCAAAGCGTACATTCTCCATGCACGCATCCATGGAAGATCTCAAGATGATGATCTACCTGCTCAACCCGCAGTACTACATCCCGGTCAAGGGTGAATACCGCCAGCTGATTTCCAATGCAAACATTGCCCTGGACATGGGCTATCCGGCAAACAACATCATCGTCATGGGCAACGGCCAGGTGGCGACGATTGAGAACGGCTTATTAAGCAAGAATTTCGGCAAGGTACAGACTGACAACGTCATGGTTGACGGCGGGGAGAACCTCGATGCGGCAGGCATGGTGCTCAAGGACAGGGAACTGCTGAGCACGGATGGTGCTATTATTGTCGGTGTCGTGGTGAACCATGCGACAAAGGAGATCATCGGCGGACCTGATGTACAGAGCCGCGGTGTCATCTATCTCAAGGATGCAGACTACATCGTCAAGGAAGTGGGCAACATCATGGAGAAGACGATCAACGATGCCGTGAGGGAAAAGCGTTACGACAACCTGGAATGCCGTGCAGAAGCGCGTGAGA